>CAKKRA010000280.1:2334-21339 GCA_919902475.1 Nitrospiria bacterium | reverse complement strand
AGTTTCCCCCTTTGAAAAAGGGGGATTAAGGGGGATTTTAGAAATTAACATTACACAATCATGTAACAGGACTTATTGCGTTTGTATTAGACCCGTTCTTAATCTGTGTAATCATATTTTTATATTGCACAGACTGGCTGTTCATAGTCTATTAATTCCCTTATTGTCGGCTTCTCGCCGCAAACAGCGCACTTTGGATTCCTGTGCAGCTTTACCTCCCTGAATTTAGACTTTAATGCATTATATGTCAATAGCCTGTTTGACAAAAGCCTTCCCTTGCCAACAGCAAGTTTTAATACCTCTGTTGCCTGTATTGTGCCAATTACGCCTGCAAGAGCGCCGAGAACACCTGCCTCCTGGCATGACGGGACAAGTCCTGCTGGCGGCGGATTGTGAAATATACACCTGTAGCATGTAGACTGATTTGGAATAATCGTCATCACCTGACCGTCAAACCGCAGTATGCCTCCGTGAACGAGCGGCTTATTGGCAAACACAGCAGCATCATTTATAAGAAACTTTGTTGGGAAATTGTCTGTGCCGTCCGCTATAATATCATATTCAGAGAAGATGGCCATGATATTTTTTGAAGACAACCTCTCGTTATATGTTGTTACATCTATATCAGGGTTTATTGCAATCATCTTTGCCTTTGCAGACTCAACCTTTGGAACACCTAAATCAGTGGTATGATGAAACACCTGCCTCTGCAAATTTGAGAGGTCAACAACATCGCCGTCAATAATCCCTATCCTGCCAATACCAGCAGCAGCAAGATAAAGGCCGATGGGCGAGCCGAGTCCGCCTGCGCCGATTATCAGCACCTTTGCCTCAAGGATCTTTTTCTGTCCCTTGCCGCCGACCTCAGGCAGTATTATATGCCTGCTGTATCTTCTTATCTGTTCTTCTGTAAAATTTGACATAATAAACTACCCCTCCTACACCTCCCCTTACAAAGGGGAGGAAGGGTGGGATTACATATTAAAATACTTCTCTATGCTAAAATATCTTTCCCCTGTATCAGGAAGGACTGTTACAACCCTTCTGCCTTTACCCATCTCCTTTGCAACCTGCAATGCCGCCATCATATTAGCGCCTGAGGATATGCCGACCAAAAGCCCCTCTTCCCTCGCAAGCCTCTTTGCCATTTTAAAGGCGTCGTCATCGCCAACTGTTATTATTTTATCAATAATCCCCTTATTTAATACCTTTGGAATAAAACCAGCGCCAATACCCTGAATTTTGTGAGGCCCGGGTTTTCCGCCTGACAACACGGGTGAGCCTGCCGGTTCAACTGCTATAATTTTTACATCAGGATTCTTTTCCTTTAAAAACTCCCCAACCCCTGTAATTGTGCCGCCTGTGCCAACGGCTGCAACAAAGGCGTCAATCCTGCCATCCATTGCATCCCATATCTCAACAGCAGTCGTCTTCTTGTGCATTGCAGGATTAGCAGGGTTTTCAAACTGATTCGGCATAAAATATTCAGGATGCCCTTTTGAGATTTCGTTTGCCTTATCAATTGCGCCCTGCATCCCATCCTTTGCAGGCGTAAGCACCAGTTCAGCGCCGTATGAGGCGAGCAGATTCCTCCGCTCAAAGCTCATGCTCTCTGACATCACAAGGATTAATCTATATCCCTTAACAGCGCACACAAGGGCTAAGCCAATGCCTGTGTTCCCGCTTGTAGGCTCAATTATAGTATCGCCCTTCTTTATTTTACCCTTTGCCTCTGCATCCTCAATCATGTTAAGGGCAATCCTGTCCTTAACGCTTCCAGCAGGATTAAAGGACTCAAGCTTAACAAAAATCTCAGCGCTGTTCTCTTCTGATATCCTGTTTATTTTTATAAGAGGGGTATTGCCAATAAGCTCAACAACATTGTTATACAGCCTCTTTTGCAACCCCGCCTCCCATGAAATATAGAAACTCTATTGTATCGCCGTCCTTTATAGATGTTGCAGCGTAATCCTTTTTGTCAAGAATCTGCGAATTAAGCTCAACAGAAACCATCTCTGGCTCAACATTTCTTGCCTTTAAGAGTTCAAGGACGTTCTTTACATTTACATCTTCCTGCTTGCCATTTATTTTAACCTGCATAAAACAGACACCTTTCCTATTAAATAAAGTATAATTTAAAAATTTTAACGAAATTATAAGGTCTTGTCAATAATAAATATGCCTTGATTTTTATTTTAATATTAACTACAATGCAAAAATTAAAAAGGAGGGTTTTTGCCATGCCAATAAGGATTAATTATGTGCTCAAGGTCTATGACGCAAAGCTCGTTGATGTGAAGAAGGCGCTTGAAGCAGCAAACATCAAGGTGCACAGCATTATTGAGGCTCACAGGGAAGATGTAGAGAAGATAGCAGAAGAAAAACCAGCAGCATAATTATAAATAAAAAAAGATGCCCTTTTTTATGGGCATCCTTATTAATTGCTGCAAAAAGACGAGGCTTACAGGATAACTTAAACCTTATGTCATAATCAAGCTGCTCTTACTGCCCTCTCCTTCTCAGGTGTCTCTTTATATTCAATCTCAATCTTCTTTGCTGATAGCTCTTTTGGAACCGGCATTGTAATCTCTAACATGCCGTTTGCATATGTTGCATGAACCTTGTTTGCATCAACACCTTCAGGAAGCGGCATCGACCTTTCAAATGAGCCGTAGGAGATCTCTTTCATCAGACATTCCTCTTCTTTAGTCTCCTTTGCAGTCTTCCTTTCGCCTTTGATTGTAATCTGGTTGCCGACTATAGAGATGTCTACATCCTTTGGGTTTATTCCAGGCAATTCAGCCCTTATAACAAGATTGCCTTTGCTGATAAAGCTCTCTACAGAAGGCAGCCATTCTGTTTCTCTAAAACCTAACATCCTTTCCCCTGCGCCAAAAAATCTCTTGAAGATGTCATCAATCTCTTTATGTAATGTAGGAAGCTCTGAAAAGGGGCTCCATTTAATAAGTTTTGTCATACAAGGTCACCTCCTTTTTTCCTCAAGCCTCGTCTTTATTTGACTATAACACTATAACACAAAATTTCGATTTTGTCAAGCATAACCTTTTGATTTTAAAGAGAAAATCTCTAAGTTATCCACCGAAAAAGCGCTAATAAATTAATGGGTTGCAAAGCTATTTCTTTTCCTTTGCAATCTCTTTATGGTTGTAATATACTTATTTTATAGATGACAGAAAAATTAAACCTCGGCAGCTTTGTTCTTTATATAATAGACAGCGGTAATATCCGTTTGGACGGCGGTGCAATGTTCGGCACAGTGCCGAGGGTTCTCTGGGAAAAGACAAATCCGCCTGATGAGAATAACAGAATCCTGATTGGCCTGAATCTTTTGCTTATTAAAACAGGTAAAAAGAATATACTGATTGATACAGGCAGTGGAGAAAAGGGGGATGACAAGTTTAATAAGATATATGAAATTGAACATAAGCCGATAGATAACGCCTTATTAACTGCAGGCGTAAAGCCTTCTGAGATAGATATAGTTATTAATACACATCTTCACTTTGACCATGCAGGCGGAAATACAATCATGAATAAGGATGGCGGATATATCCCGGCATTTCCAAATGCAAGATATATAATCCAGAAGGATGAGTGGTTTGATGCAATAAACACAAACGAGAAAACAAGGGCAAGCTACAGAAAGGACGATTTTCTCCCTCTTCAGGAGGCAGGTGTTGTTGAGCTTATTGAAGGAGACAGAGAGATAGAAAAGGGTATAAGTGTGTTAAAGACACCAGGACATAATCGGAATCATCAGTGCGTATTAATAGAATCAGGGGATAAGAAGGCTGTATATCTCGGCGATTTAGTGCCAACAGCATCACATATTCCATTGCCGTATATAATGGGATATGACCTGTTTCCATTAGAGACATTAGAGAATAAAAAAAGGATATTGAATAAGGCTGCTGATGAAGACTGGCTATTGATATTTGAGCACGACCCGAAGACAAAGACAGGCTTTTTAAAGAGAGAAGGCGGCAGATTAGTATTAAAGACTCTTTAATTTTGCATTTTTCATTTTAAATTTTTCTTTTTTATACGGGGAGGTGGTATTTATGCCATTAAGTGCATATGTATTAATCAGGGTTGTTGGCGACAGGACAGAGAGCGCTTTTAAATTTATATCTGCTTTAAAAGGGGTCAAGAGCGTGAATACAGTAACAGGGCCGTATGACATCATTGCCCTTGTTGAGGCGCCTGATTTAAAGGGGCTTGGCGAGATGATTCTATCAAAGATAAGGACGCTTGACGGCGTAAGGGAGACTACCACATGCATTGTAGTAGCAGTATGATAAACACCTTTCAACAGGAGGAGAGCCATGAAAGAGGAGAAGGTAGGTGTAGTATTGCATTATTACAGTAAGGCAGGTGTTGCAGCAATAAAGTTAGATAAGGCGCTCAAGGTCGGCGACAAGATTCATATAAAGGGTCATACTACAGATTTTGACGAGGTTATTAATTCTATCCAAATTGAGCATAATCAGGTCAATGAAGCAAGGAAAGGCGATGATATCGGCATTAAGGTCATTGACCATGTAAGGGAGCATGATACTGTTTATAAAGTAACTGAACAATGAGCTGCCTCTAACAATTCTGTGCATTTTTTTGTCTGTTGAAAGGCTTAATAGCATGTCATTCCCGCAGCGTTTTTGAGCGGGAATCCAGAGGATTAAATGTAAAATGCAAAAATTAAAAATCAAAATTAACGAATTCCATAATTTTACATTTTGATATTTGATTTTTGTTTTATAAGTACCTGATTCCTGCCAGAAACATGCAGGAATGACAGAAAACATAAAGCTCTTTAGAAGATGTTACACTATATAGGTATATTTTATAAGTCAATGCAATAGTTTCTTGTTTCTTTGTTCTATGAATCTGATTATTGATAAATTAGCAGGGGTAGAAGGGTGGGAAACAGCCGCTTCAAGGATCGCATCAGATAAAGGTGTTGCGATAATACTTGGCGCCCCTGACAGCGGCAAAACCACATTTGCCCGTTTTTTGGTTGACTATCTGACTAAGAAACAGCTCTCTGTTGCAATGGTTGATGCAGACATGGGACAGTCAACATTAGGGCCTCCTACAACCATTGGCATGAGTGTGTTTAAGTCAGCGCCCCACTGGCTTGAGGATATTCCATGCAGGTCTCTGCACTTTGTAGGCTCTACATCGCCGGAAAAGCATTTTATCTCTACCATTGTAGGTGTAAAAAAAATGACAGAGTCTGCCCTCGGTCACGGTGCAGATATAACCCTCATTGACACATCAGGCCTTGTATACGGAAATGCAGGCCGCCTCTTAAAATCACAGAAGATTGATATAATAAATCCTGCTCATATTATTGCTATTCAGGAGAGCGACGAGATTGAGCACCTCCTCCTGCCGTATATAAAACAGAATGCAATAAAGATACACCGCCTGATGACATCTGCGGATACAAAAATAAAATCAAAAGAACAGAGAAGGTCTTACAGAGAAATAAAGTTTCAGGGATATTTCAGGAAGTCCATGCGGCACAGGTTTGTTCTCGGCAGTGTAGGCATCCTTGGTTCATTCCTTGGCAGCGGAAGAAAACTCAGCGCCAATGATATAATCTTTTTGTCAAAAACATTGGACGCCAATGCAGTACATGCAGAAATCGGGTTTGAAGAGGTATTGATAATAGTAAAGGGCGGCTATTCAAAGGAAGGCATCATAAAGACCAAGAGGCACTTCTTAGAGAGAGAGATTATTATTAACGAGCTGAATGATTTCAAATTTTTGATAGCAGGAATAAATGATGAAAAAAACAATACCCTCGGCATCGGGATTATAGAAGAGATAGACCTGCCCGCAGGCATTATTACTGTAATCACGCCATTACATGATATAGAAATGGTCAGGATACTGCATTTTGGCTCTATCAAGCTGGATTTATCAGGAAAGGAAATAAATATGTAGGGGCTGCCACTACTTTATCTTTTCTATCTCAGTTGCCGTCCAGATGCCATTCGGCTTTACCAGTCTCGCAAGATGCACATTATATTTTGCTTCTCTGTAGGAAGTAGAAACTACAGCATGTTTGTCATCCATCTTTACTATCTTGCAGGCATTATACTCTGCCATCTCACGGCTGTCTGTAAGCGCGCCATGCGCAACATCAATCGGATTAAGCCTCCAGAGCTGATAGCCATTGTCAACTGTCAACTGCAGTCTTGACTCATTATCATAGTCAATTTGAAGCTTTACGGTTTGGCTTGTTTTTGCCTCGCTTTTCTTTCCGCAGCCGAGAGGGGATAAAGCAAGGGCTATTAAACCTGCCAGAAAAAGGATGCTGAATCTTTTGAACATAATACACCTCATAATTCTTGGTGCCTGAACCGGAATTTAAACATACAAAACAGGCACACTTTTAGTATTTGTTATATCATATTTGCTAATAGCCTGTCAATACAGGTAGCGTTTTAAAAACAACTAATCTAACTTTTCAATAAAAAAATGCTTTTGTAGAAAACTAAAGGCTGGGCAATGGGTAGATACAACCCCTATTGTTCAAGAAAAAATAAATATACCTGCACCGATTTTCGACAGTTTTCGCTTGAACTGCATCAGGCCATTAGTGACATTTCTCTTACATGCAGAATTTCTTTGTCCTTCATCAATCTGATATCATCATCGGTAAGGGTGATAACGGCAATTGTTTTGCCTTCAGCAGTAACAAACTCAACCTCATAGGCATTGCCACTGCCATAACAGTGCACCACTGCGCCTATATCACCTTCTGTTAACCCATACCCTTTAATATCATGTTTTAAAACAACAATATCTAATTCCTTTATCATATTAACCTCCCTTGGTTTCTATTGGATAAGCTGTTATAAAGCGTGGACGATCCATATCCTTGTCAATAGCCCATATAGTCCTCAGTTTAATAATGACCCCCATCGGCGTCTGGAGCGTTCCATCTATAACATATTTTACACCGTGTGAAGAGGATATCACATCATTCACATCTTCTGATCTGGCAATGCTTAATAAGCCTTCTTTAAGCAGATTTATATTTACTTCATTAAAGCCTAATGAACGCAAATACTTAGCCTTTGATTTCCCCACTGGATGGGTCTCAGACAAAAGATAGTCCAGAAGTTTTGCAAGGGGAATATACGCATATTCTTTATTTTCCAGTTTCATTATCTGTGATAAATTATAGCAGATTAATCACTTAATGTGAAGGTAGTAAAATAGTTTTGGTTTATCAAACCCTACATCTCATCTTTTTTGGCTATTCTTGTTTAGGAATAAAAGCCATCTTTTTTCAATGCCTCAAAAAGCGCCCTCAGCTTTTCCATAAAAAAATATCTCTCCCCTGCTGCTTTTTCAACATTTACAACTACACTAAGGAGGTGATAAAAGACTTTGATTGTGTTTGATGACTCTGCAGTAGTCATATTGCCTTTTAACGCCACTGTTATTACCATTAAAGGGCATTACACCCCTGCGCTGATTATACAAGTTCAAGCTTTATACTTTCAATTTGTTTTCTTGATTCTTGTCTTAACTCAAACGCCTTTTTCATTTTAGCACTTATTTGTTTAATCACTTTGTCGCTTGGGATATTGATTAAAATATTTGAAAGGTCAGAGTCAGAAATGTTTGGTATTGCTGCACCTGTCCGATACATAAATATTTGCTTTAAGAACGATTCACTTTTCAAAAAATAAAGAAGATAGTAAGGGTCAATTTTAAAGTCGCGAAGTACTCTGAAACCATTTGTACAAATACAACCCTCAAATTCTTCTGTCACTAATGCGGTGGCGTGCTTCTCTGTGCCTACTGAATTTCCAGCAACTGCTGTAATGATGTCACCTGTCCTTACTTCATAAGATGCTCTACTTGGTAATTCGTGAACGGTGTAATTTGTTGTATTGATAATTTCAAATGAATGGGTGTTAATGTCCGAAAGTTCAACATATTCAACTGACTTGTCTGACTGATTAAGTTTTTTGCTTTTATTTTTTACAATGTCAGCAATTTCACAAAGTCGCTTTGCGTTTTTATCTTGTAAATCAGAAATCATTTTTTTGTTTTCAGGCGAATAAAAATCGTAGTCAAACCTTCCATTGAGTTCGTTGAAATTTATGGAAAAGGAATTATCAGAATCAATAGTTTGTTTCTTTTGAAATGCTTTGTATTCTTCAACTACAATAGAAAAATCTTCATCTAAAATCTGTGTTCCGCTTTTGTCTTTGATTGTCATTCCGTATTTGTCTTTCTTATAAATTGGAGTTCCATTTTTATTGCCTTGGTAACCTGGCTTTTTGATTTTGCTAAAGAAGATTGGGTATAGTGTTTTTGTATTTGCAGTTTCTTTTTCAAGGAAGAGGAGGGAAGTTTTAACACCTGTTCCGTAAGGAATAAAAGTTTCTTGTGGAAGATTTACAATTGCTAATAAATTTGCTTTTTGTTTTAAATAGAAACGCAAATAATCTAGTGATGGGTTTTCAAAATGTCCGTTTGGTAAGACAATTCCTAATCTTCCGCCTTCTTTGAGAAGTTGTAAGCATCTTTCAATAAATAAAATTTCCGCTGATTGTCCGTCTCTCAATGTTTTTGTTTTGTAAAATTCATTGCCTGAACCAGTCCATTTGTAACCTAAATCGTATTGCGAAAGGGTTTTTGTATTGGTAATTTTACCAAGTGTTCCAAATGGTGGATTTGTCAAAACAATATCAAAACCATCATCCCGATTTTTATCGGGATTGTTTAATGCATCCGAAACGATTAATCTTACTTCATCAAGGTCTTCAAGTGAGTTGGTACAGAAAATATTAGCTTGTCTGTTTGCTTCAAGCAATAATTTCATTTTCGCAATACGGGCAATACTTTTATTGATATCAAGTCCGAATAAATTCTTTGTAACAAAATTTTCTGCTTTTGTTTTTGGATTATTTTTAAGCAGATGTTTTAAAGATGAAATCAGAAAACCTCCACTGCCGCAGGCAGGGTCAATTATAGTTTCGTTTGGTTTGGGTTGGATAATTTCAACACAAAAATCAATCACGGGTTCGGGTGTAAAAAACTGTCCTCTACCGTCTTTTTCCTGATGTGCTAAAAACTTTTGAAATGCTAATCCCTTTGCATCATCAGAAGAATCAGCTAAAGAAATATTTTGAAGTTTATTAATTGTAAAACCTAATGCTGTGTTTGAAAGACGAATTTTTTCGTCTGCTTCAAAAACATCTTTGAATTCTTTTTTTGTTTCTTCAAGCAAATTCAAGATTCGCTTTACAAAAGTTGTGGCAGAGTTGGATTGTTTCAGATGATTTAATTCCTCTGCTGAAATCTGAAATCGATTACTTCTTTTGTTTTCGTCATAAATTTTGATGAACAATATTTTGATGATTTCCTCAAGCGTTTGCTGAGTAGATAAGCCGTCATTGGCGTAGATGTAGTTGTGGATTTCCTCAAATCTCTTTAGGAGATTATCTTCTTTGGAAAGTTCAAAGTCAAGTGTTAAGTTCATCTTACACATTTGTGGGAAATATAACACACATTTGTGTAACAAAGCAAATTTATTTTTCAACAATTATATTTCGGTGGTCAATCTGCATTTCTTTTTCATTTACGGCATCTTCGGCGTCAAGTGTTTCCTGAACTTCTTTAAAATCCTCATACCATTCATCAGTCAGGTCAAGTTTCAAAGAACCGTTTGCTTGCGTGAACACAAAACCCATAACATAGTTTTGTTGCAAATGGTTGGCATCGTCTCCTGATGATTCAAGTTGCTTTGGATTTGCAAAAACAAATTTATGCTCGTGGTGTCGCAGGAAAATGTCAATGGACATCAAATTAAATTCATCTTTTCTCGGTGTTGCTTGTGTTCTTTCACTTGCTCCCGATGTTCCAGAAACAAAGTGGGTTTCCAGCACTTTTACTCTTGACATTACATAAGCCAACCGTTCGTCAATCATTTGGCTGATTTGCTCGCGAGTGTATTCTTTTAGTGCGGCAATCGCTATGGATTTATCTGTTTCTCTTTTCGGTTTGTTCTTTAAATATTTCTGTATTTCCTCATAGTCATAGAGAACAGTTTTATATTCTCTTTGAAACATTGGAAGATTTTTATTTATCCAGTTCACGATTTGCGGTTCAATTTCCTGCTTGTGATTTATCCAACTGATTTTTTCGTGATGGTCAAAAAGAAATTTTACGAGTTTATCAAAATTGTAAAGTTTATGCCATTTTTCAGAATTTGATTTAACTCCTTTGGATTCCAAAACGAACCAAGGGCTTTTTGAATTTTTGCGGAAATAGAAGTCCCCGTGATGTTGTGCGTGCTTTTTACCTTCCCATTTTTCCCGAATTCGCTTTACTTCAAATCCCAATTCCTCTATCTTTTTCTTCAATAGCAATTCAGTGATTGAACCACTCACATATCCTTGCGCATTCGGGCTTAGTTTCAGGGCTTCAAGGAATATTTCCAAAGTTGTTTTGAAAACATCCGAAACAAATTTTTCAAGTTTTTGAAATATAGTCATACTTTGTCTGTGAATTATTTTTCAAAGAGGATAATAGGGATCATATGAGTATGAGAGTCAGACTTGCCTATTGACATCAGTCTCTCCCCCCGCTCCTTAATAACCTCTGCCTGCAAATCACAATAATCCGCAATCCCTTTTAAACCCTGCATAAGCCTTATAAACAGCCTCATCATTGCAGGCATAAAAAAGTATATTCCCCTTGCTAAAAAAGGTCAATACAAAACCACCTTGCATGCCGCTATAGAAAAGGTGGATTACCTTTTATTACCCCTCACCCTATTCCTCTCCTCCATCCTTCGTAGGAGGGCTACTGCGGAGGACAGGCGCAAGGGGAGAAGGGAAAGTAAACCGAGCTTATTTTTTAACAGCCTTGCGGCTATGTGTTCTATACTGCGTCTTGCGTTCCCTCACAATGAACCCTATTTTTCTCTTCTTCGGCTCTGGCGGAGGAGCCATCAATTTACGGATTGCGTCAAAGACGGCCTTTATTTCTTCATCATGCCTTTCAATCTTTCGTTCAAGCTCAGCGAATTTGTAGGCAAGTTCCTTACTGTTGGAGAGCATTTCCCGCAGTTTGACAAAGGCACGCATTATAGCAATGTTGATTTTTATAGCCTGCTCGCTATTGAGTATGCTGGAAAGCATGGCAACCCCTTGCTCAGTGAACGCATAGGGTAAAGAGCCGCCAAAATACTTTTTGTGTGGTATCACATTTTGTGACACCAGTTGTTCCGCTTCAGATTCGTTGATCTGAAACATAAAATCTTCAGGGAATCTATGGATATTCCTTTTTACAGCTTGATTTAAAGCCCTCGTTTCAACGCCGTAAAGCTCAGCAAGTTGCATACTTAGCATAACCTTATAGCCGCGTATCAAATAGATTTTTTTCTCAATCACTTCAATCGGAACAATCGCTTCCATTTTATTCTCCAAATTCTTTATGTTTTAATTGGAAAGGAAAGAGTCCCCCCGCTCCTTAATAACCTCTACCTGCAAATCACAATAATCCGCAATCTTTTATATTAAGCTCCGCATGAGCCGTATAAACAGCCTCATCATTGCAGGCATAAAAAGTATATGCCATTGCATGCCTCAAAACAAAGTGTTGTTCTGCAAGTATAAAAATTAAGCATGTAATTGTCAATGCTTATTCCCTTCTTATTGCTGCAATAACTCTGTTCAGTCATTTTTTATATTTTTCCTTGATGCCGTCCTTATCCACCCTCTTTTCTATCACGCTTGACGACACTTGAAAGGCTTTCCCCAAATGTGCGATAATCAATTCCCATGCAAAATCCCAGTTTTGTTCAAGGGAAATCTTCTTGCCTTTTATTTTCTTGACCAATTCGCTGGTATGCTTTATCAGGCTTTCTCTCGGAACGAGGACTAAACCGGCAAAGGCGTATCCCTGATATTCAAGCCAGCCATGTTCTTCTTCTGTCATAGAGTTGATGAATTCCTTCCATCCTGCTATTGAAGAGAACCGATTAGCATTGTACAAATTTCTATGCAAAATAATATGGCCAATTTCATGGGCAAGCGTAAAACGGTAACGGTTGAGATAGTCAGTGTATACATACTCGTCAACATAGATGTTTTTTAGGTCGCTGGAAGTGAAGCCCTCTACCTCAAATTCCCGCTGGAGCCCAAGAACAGGAACGACATTTATGCCAAAGTCAAACTCAACTATTTCTTCAATAGGTACAGGAATGGCGCCGGAAGGGTTGTAAGTAACCAAAAATTCATCGGCCTTCTTGCGCAAATCTTCATAACTGTGGATGGGGATTTTTGCCATAGGCTATGCCTTGCGGATTAACTGGACAAGCTCGTCAAGTTTTTTCTCTGAGATTTTCTTGCCCCGCAGAGTCCTGAACAAAATCGGCAGTTTTGCGGCAACAGCCTCATCTTCAAGCAGCTCTTCGGGTATCCGTCCTAATTCAATATGGGCAAGGTCAAAAAATTTGTACCAGTCGTCTGTGCCTTTCTTTATGTGAAGGTAGCCCGCATATTCCTCAAGCTTGTCGCTTCCTTGCGGAGGCGGCATGAGCCCGCGTTCAAGCTTGCTGATATTACCGGGGTCGAGCTTGCTCTCCGTGCAGAACTGACGCAGGGTCTTTTTAAGCCCTATTCTCTTTTGCTTGAAAAACCCGCCGAATGTTAATTTTGCCGGCATCATACAGACACCCCCTTTCATAACATGATGTTGTAATAATATTACAACACGGCCTTGCTTTTGTCAAGTTTAATTTTTAAATAGTAGAAACTGCAAGAAGGTCTGGCCTTGAAATATCAGTTTCTCCCCCCGCTCCTTAATAACCTCTGCCTGCAAATCACAATAATCCGTAATCCTTTTATATTAAGCGCTGCATGAGCCTTATAAAGAACCTCATCATTGCAGGCATAAAAAGTATATTCCCCTTGCTAAAAAAGGTCAATGCAAAACCACCTTACATGCCGCTATAGAAAAGGTGGATTGCCTTTTATTACCCCTCACCCCTTCCCTCTCCCGCAAGGGGAGAGGGAAAAGTAAACCGAGCCTATTTTTTAACTGCCTTAAGCCTGCGTGTTTTATAGATCGCACTGCGCTCCCTGACAATAAAGCCTATTTTCCTTTTCTTCGGCTCCTGAGGAGGAGCCATCAATTTACGGATTGCGTCAAAGACGGCCTTTATTTCTTCATCATGTTTTTCAATCTTTTGTTCAAGCTCAGCTAATTTATGAGCAAGTTCTTTATGAGTAGATAGTATCTCCCGTAATTTGACAAAGGCACGCATAATGGCAATATTAACCTGAACAGCACGTTCGCTTTTTAAAACACTTGAAAGCATTGCAACGCCTTGTTCAGTAAAAGCATAGGGAAGATAGCGGCGTCCACCGCGACCTTCTATCTTTGACATTCCAATTTGGAATCTCAAAGAGTCAGCCTCCTCCTTTGTAAGCTGAAACATAAAGTCTTGGGGAAAGCGACTGATATTTCTTTTAACAGCTTTATTTAAGTTGAATGTTTTAACGCCATAAAGGTCAGCAAGGTCGTTGTCAAGCATAACCTTCTGGCCGCGTATCAAGTAAATTTTGCCCTCAATCACTTCTACGGGAACAATCGCATCCATTATATCCTCCAAATTCTTTATGTTTTAATCACCTCTACCAGCAAATCACAATAATCCGCAATCTCTTTATATTAAGTCCTGCATGTGCCTTATAAACAGCTTCATCAATTTTATTTCTTTCTCAGTTTCCCGCCTTACACATTCCATGGATGCACATAAAACCTGCTCTTTGGCTCTCCGCTTAAGCCGACGACCCTGTAATTACTTATGCCATAGTGTTTATTAAAATACTGTATAGCTGACGGGTTAAACTGTTCAAAGTTGAGTTTTGCCTCTATTGGCAGTAATTGTTTTTTTATTCTGAGTATAAAATCTATCTCCTTTTTGTCCTTTGTCCGCCAATAAAAAATAACGTCTTTTGTATATTTTTTTACCAGTTCAGCAAATATCCCTGTTTCATACACATTCCCTATAATCTCTTTTTGCAGCCCTTTTAGCCACAGCATCTGCATAAGCCCTGTGTCATAGAAATAAATTTTTGGAAGCTTGAAGAGTTCGGAGCGGATATTGCGGCTGAAAGGCCTTACGAGCTTGACTATATATATGTTCTCCATAATAAAGAGATATTTCTCTATTGTCTGCTTTGCTATCCTTGTTGTATTAGAAAGCTCTGTAATGTTTATCTGCTGGCCGCTTTGCGAGGCAAGGGCTTCAAGGAGCTTGTTGAATTTGTCTATGTCTTTGACATCTGCCAGATCCCTGATATCCTTCTTTACATAGGTGTCAATTATCTGCTGAAGGTATTTCTCTTTTTTATCAATTTCTGGAGTCAGGACAATTTTAGGATAACCGCCGTATAGGATATATTCTTTAAACAGGGCTTTTAGCTCATCTGTTTTTTTCTTGGTATATACCTTGCCTTCTTCATAGGCATATTGCTTGAATAATAAAAATTCCTTAAAAGAAAGATTGAAAATCTCAAAATTAACTGTCCTGCCGACAAGTGAATCCTTGAACTTATCTTTTATGGCAAAGCTGGATGAGCCTGAGACAATGAGTTTTACATCTTTGTGATGGTCTGCAGTTAGCTTCAGAAAGGATGAGGGATTTTCCAGATATTGAATCTCGTCTATAAATATAAATGCCTTTTTTCTTGCGGCAGGCAATATGCCTTCTTCACGAAGAAGCCTTTTAATCCCGTCTGTGCCTGAATCAAGTATTTTTACAAAACGGGAGTCTTCAAGGTCTATGAAATAAGTAATATTGCCGTTATTTTTTAAATGATTTGTAAGATAGTAGAGAATAGAGGTCTTCCCTACCTGACGCGCCCCATGCAAAACAATTATGTCATCTGACAGCAGATATTTGTTTATTTCTTCAATGATAGTTCTTTTATAGATTGGTTCATTAAGCGCCATAGGTAAGTTAAAGTATACTTTAAATCAAACTTAAAGTAAAGTGTAATTTACTTACGGTTAATACAAAATCATGTTAAGTGGATAGCGTCTTTACTTTTAAGAAGGGATAGAGGGCTTTTAATTAAAAAATTGGTACCGGAGGCCGGAATTGAACCGGCACGGGAGTTACCCCCCGAGGGATTTTAAGTCCCTTGCGTCTACCAGATTCCGCCACTCCGGCATAATGGAGGCGGCGAGCGGATTTGAACCGCTGCATCGCAGTTTTGCAGACTGCTCCCTTACCACTTGGGTACGCCGCCACTTTCAAGTTTATAGTTTAGAGTTATGAGTTGGGAGTGAAAAGATAAAAATAGGAGTCTGGAGTTACGAAATGTGAATATTTAACTCCGAACTCCAAACTCAGCACTCTGAACTAAAAATTTGGAGCGGGAGACGGGATTCGAACCCGCGACCTCAACCTTGGCAAGGTTGCACTCTACCACTGAGTTACTCCCGCTTAAAAAATTAGCATAATATAGCAAAATCAGCCTGAACTTGTCAAATAAAAACTGTTGGGGAATATCAGAGGATATACTCTAATTCTTCCTCTCTTGGTATAGGCGGCAGCCGATATTAATCAATTAGACAACAACCTTATTAGACATCTCAATAACTGGAATACAGATGGTCTTTTGAGTCGTCTTCTTTTCCATTACGTATCTGTCAATCAGTTTCAGGGTTTCAGGAAAGAAAAAGGTCTCGCCACATTGCCTGCAAACCTCTGCCTGAATATTTTCAAAAAGATAAAATTCATTACTCCACTTATGCATGTGGCTGATTTTACGAATCTCAATTTTACCCTTACAAAAAGGACATGTCTTCATTTTTTCTCCTTTCTTATCTTCCAGTCAATCCATAATTCAGGATCGGGTCTATATAGGGTAATCATAACTAATGTTCCCTCATATATTGAGCAAACAGTATGAATTGGCTGCTCTTGCTCTGTGAATCCAAGCAATAAAAAAGAATGCCCCCTCGGATCCTTAGGATAATCTTCAATAAGCTCGCATCTATTGCCCTTTAATGCTTCTTCCATCTCAACCATGCTAATATGGTCAGCATCTCTTTCTACCTCAGCATGCAGTGTTAATCTGTATTTGCCGCTTCTAATAAGCTCCTTAACATGCTCAATTATTTCCATATAATAAATAAGTTTAGCATAAATTAAGACTGTTCACAAGCAAAGGATTATAAAGGGGAAATATCAGAAAATGCGCTCTAATTCTGCCCAGATCGGAGTGAAACAGTATATAATTACTATTTATTATATCATGTTAGAGCTAAAGTGGGTAGAAAAACTGAACTTGTCAAATAAAAACTGTTAAGGGTAAAGATCAAATGCCTGCCTGCAAACCACAAAACAAAACTATTTAAATAATAGCATCTCACTGCCTCTTTGCCCTTGCCTGCTGGACCCTTATCCTCCTGCCCTTCACCAGCATGTCGTCAACAGAGCGTATTACATGGTCTGCAAGCTCTTCTGGAACCTCAAAGAAGGTGAATTTATCAAAGACATCTATGTTCCCGATTTTTGCGTGAGGGATGTTTGCCTCTGATGCAATAGACTTTGCGATATCAGCAACCTTAATCTTGTCTTGTCTGCCGATTGTCATGAACAAACGCACCATCCCGCCCTTTGCATACTTCTCTTCAGCAGGCCCCTCCTTTACCTCACCGTATGCAGCATAAAGCGCTGCTGCTGCAATGTCATCAGGGGTGTAGCCGTCTGACAGCCCTTTAACTGCTGATAGATAGCCTGCGTGTTTTTTCTCCTTAATTATTTCAGAAAGCTCTTTTATTATATTCTTTTCTTTTGCCTTAATAACATCCTGTGAAGAGGGCAGCCTCTTTCTGTCAATTGTGGTCATAGCGGTCTTTTCAATCATTTTCAGGTGCCTGTACTCCCTTGGCGTAACAAAGGTTATTGCCATACCTGACTTGCCTGCCCTGCCTGTCCTTCCAATCCTGTGCACATAGCTTTCAGGGTTCTGAGGTATGCTGAAGTTAATCACATGGGTTACATTTTTAATGTCAAGCCCCCTCGCAGCAACATCTGTTGCAACAAGCACATCAAGCAGGCCCTTTTTAAACTTATCCATAACCTCATCCCTTCTTGACTGTGTAAAATCGCCGTGAAGGGCGTTTGCATTGTATCCCATCTGGCCGAGCTTCATGGAAACCTCGTCAACATCGCGCTTTGTATGGCAGAAGACAATGGCAAGCTGTGGGTCTTCAACATCAAGCAGCCTTGAAAGGGCATTTATCTTTTCTGATTCCCTCACCTCATAGAATACCTGCTTTATCTTTGCCACAATAATATCCTTTGGATTTATCCGCACCTTCTCAGGGGTTTTCATATATCTTTTTGCAATATTCATTATCGGCTGCGGCATTGTTGCAGAAAACAAGAGCGTCTGCCTTTCAGCAGGAATGGCCTTGAGTATTATCTCAATATCATCAATAAAGCCCATATTCAGCATCTCATCTGCTTCATCAAGAATCACCATCTTTATATCAGACAGGGAAATTGTCTTTCTCCTCATATGGTCTAAAAGGCGGCCAGGGGTCCCGATGATTACATTCACCCCGCGCCTTAATGCCTTTATCTGGCTTTCAATTGACTTTCCGCCATAAACCGGCAATACACTGATATTTTTGTGTTTGCCTATCATGCTAATCTCCTGCGCCACCTGAACTGCAAGCTCCCTTGTCGGTTCAAGGATAAGGGCGAATGGATTCCTGCCTCTCTGGCATTTTTCCGTAATAGGAATGCCAAATGCAGCAGTCTTGCCTGTGCCTGTCTGCGCCTGGCCGACAATATCTATGCCTCTTAATATCAGAGGTATTGTAGAAACCTGAATCGGCGTCGGCTCCTCAAACCCTATCTCTGATATAGATTTCAATGTCTCTTTGCTTAAAGAAAAATCCTCAAACTTCATTTTTTTGCTCTCTCCTGTTATATTTTTCAAAGAAATATACATAAAGGGTAACACAAAAGATATTCAATTGCAATGTCCTTTATTTTCCCTTGACACATATAAGGCTAAAAATGTAAACTATAAAATTACAATAAAAATCATGGATAAACCGATGCTTTTAAACATTATCTTTTTAAGAATTACACTATTTTTATATTTCATTGGCGCTGCGCTATATCTGTGGAATCTTGTCTCAAATAAAAAGGGCATAGCCAATGCCGCCTTATGGACCGCAGGCGCAGGCTTTGTTGTCCATACCGTAGCAATAATTATAAGAATGGCTGAGGCAGGTTATATACCCATAACAAGCCTGCACGAGGCGATTTCTTTTTTCTCATGGGCAATTATCCTTATATTCCTGATAACAGCATTGAGGTATAGGGTTAGCGCCCTCGGCTCTTTCCTTGTCCCGCTTGCCTTTATATTAATGGCGTCTGTAGCCATGAAGCCGATGGCTATCAGGGAACTGCCGCCTATGCTGCAGAGCGCATGGCTCGGCATACATACAATACTTATATTGCTTGGCGGCGCTGCCTTTGCGCTTTCATTTGTTGTCGGCCTTATGTATTTGATACAGGACAGAAATCTAAAGGCAAAAAAGATAGACACCCTTTACAGAAAACTCCCTTCACTGGATATACTTGACGAATTGAATCACAAGGCAATCGTATTCGGATATGTGCTTTTTACACTTGGGATTATTACAGGGTCAATCTGGGCAGAGTATGCGTGGGGCACATACTGGAGCTGGGACCCGAAGCAGACAATGTCTGCGGTTATATGGTTTATATATACAGCCTTTCTCCATGCACGGTTTACCTATGGCTGGAGAGGCCGCAAGGCAGCTTATCTGTCTATTGGTGGTTTTGTTACTGTGATATTTACCTTTGTAGGTATAAATCTCATTATAAAAACTATCCATAATTTCACATCGTAGGCTTATGAATATATTAGTTGTCGGCTTAAGCCA
>CAKKRA010000280.1:0-2324 GCA_919902475.1 Nitrospiria bacterium | reverse complement strand
GCTGCCCGATGCCCTGCATAAGCTAAGGCAGTATCCTTCGGTTAAAGAAGGGGCGATATTGTCTACATGCAACAGGGTGGAGGTATATTCTGTTGTAAAGGATTTAGAAGATGGGACAGCGCAGGTAAAAAAATTCTTCTCTGATTTTCATGACTCTGTTAATCCAAAAGAGATAACACCGCACCTGTATGTATATTCTGCTGAAGATGCTGTAAGGCATATATTCAGGGTGGCTTCAAGCCTTGATTCAATGGTTGTTGGAGAGCCGCAGATACTTGGCCAGATAAAGGATGCCTTTGAATATTCCCTGTCAAATGAGGCGACAGGCGTTATCTTAAACAGGCTCTTTAAAAAGGCAATATCTGTTGCAAAGATGATAAGGACAGAAACAGGCATTGCAGAGAGCGCTGTATCCGTAAGCTATACAGCAGTTGAACTTGCTAAAAAGATATTTGAGCATCTGGAAGATAAAGCGGTAATGCTTGTTGGCGCCGGCGAAATGAGCGAGCTTGCTGCAAAACATCTCAAAAATAACGGCGTTAAGAATGTAATGGTATCTACAAGAACCTACCAGAGGGCGATTAAGCTTGCAAAGGAGTTTAACGGCAAGGCAACGAAATTTGAGGATTTTCCAAGCGAGATGGTAAATGCAGATATAGTAATATGTTCTACAGGCGCCCCGCACTATCTTATAAGATACGATATGGTGGAGCAGATAATCCATCAGAGAAGAAATAGGCCTGTTTTTTTTATTGATATCTCTGTGCCGAGAAATATTGACCCTGATATTAACAAGATTGACAATGTCTATCTATACGATATTGACGACCTGCAGTCTGTTGTTGAAGCCAATAGGAAGGAAAGGGAAAAAGAGGGTGAAAAAGCAGAGGAGATAATAAGGGCAGAGGTGTCAACCTTTTCAAATTGGTTTAAGACGCTTGAGGTAGTGCCAACCATAGTGGCATTAAAAGAAAAGATGGAAGATATAAGAAAGGCAGAGCTTGAAAAGACCATTTCCAAGTTAAAGAATGTCACAAACGAAGAAAAGAAGTCTATAGAGAACATGGCGTCTGCTATTGTCAATAAGATTATCCATACACCATTAATTGCACTCAAGCAGGAAACAAATTCAGATGACGGGGCATTATATATAGAAACAATAAGAAAGCTGTTTAATCTGGACAAGCAGCTTCCGCACCATGAGCATAAGAAGAAAGAGTAGGGGCAACCCTTGCGGTTGCACTACAAAATCCCCTCTCCCCTTGCGGGAGAGGGTTAGGGTGAGGGGGTAAAAAGGTATTCTTGAAAAAGACAATTAAAATCGGCACAAGAGGAAGCCAGCTTGCACTCTGGCAGGCAAACTGGGTAAAATCAGAATTAGAAAAGAAAAATCCCGGACTTGCTGTTGAGATAATTAAAATCAAGACAACAGGGGACAAGATACTTGATGTGCCTCTTGCAAAGGTTGGCGGCAAGGGCCTGTTTGTAAAAGAGATTGAAGAGGCGCTATTAAGAGGCGATATTGACTTGGCAGTGCACAGCATGAAGGATGTGCCGACTGATCTGCCTGCTGAGCTTCACCTTTCTGCAATAACAGAGCGTGAGGACCCGAGGGATGCGCTCATAAGCAAGGATAAAAGACTATTCAATGAACTTCCTGAGAGGGCAAAGATAGGGACAAGCAGTTTAAGGCGTCAGGCACAGCTTTTACATATCAGGCCTGATTTCAGGATACAGCAGTTGAGGGGGAATCTGGATACAAGGATAAGAAAATTAACAACAGAAGACTTAGACGCTATTATTGTTGCAGCAGCAGGCGTAAGGCGCATGGGCTGGCAAGACAAGATAACAGAATATCTGAGTATAGATGATTCCCTTCCTGCCATTGGACAGGGCGCATTGGGTATTGAATGCAGGATTGATGATAAAGAGATAAATAATCTCTTAGAGCCATTCAATCATCCTGAAACATCTGTCTGCGTTAAAGCAGAGAGGGCATTATTAAAAAAACTTGAAGGCGGATGCCAGGTGCCAATCGCAGCTTATGGTATAATAAAAGATAAAAAGATTAATCTTATGGGTTTAGTAGCAAGCGTTGACGGAACTGAGATGCATAAAGAAAAGATAGAGGGCAAATTAGAGGATGCGGAGAAAATAGGAATTGAATTGGCAGAGAAGCTGTTATCAAGAGGGGCAGATAAAGTTCTTCAAGAGGTGTATGGAACAAAATGAAAACAGGTAAAGTATATTTAATTGGCGCAGGACCCGGCGACCCCGGGCTTATAACATTAAAGGCAGTAGAGCGCATAAAGACAGCAGATGTA
>CAKKRA010000279.1 GCA_919902475.1 Nitrospiria bacterium | reverse complement strand
GCCCTTGCGCCGTCTATCTTTGCATTGATCTGTTTTATATCCGGCCTTGCATCAATAGCCTCTTTAACAGCATCATCTATTACTGGATAAAGCCTTTCAGTAAAAAGCACATCCTTTATCTTTATCTCTTTGTCAGCCGGCAGTCCCATGCTGTTGCTAAGCGTTATCTTCGCAATGCTAAAGGAGTGCCTTGCCTTTTGAAGATTCAGGTTTGCATTGTTAAGCTCTACCTCTGCCTGTGTAACATCAAACTTCGGCCTTGTGCCGACTTCAAAAAATGCCTTTGCCCTTTTTAGATGCGCCTTTGCCTGATTCACAATCACCTCATTTACACCAACCATCCTTTGCGCCTGAAGAAGGCTATAATAAGATTCCTTTACCTTTACTATAATATCTGTTTTGACCTTGTCAAACTCCTTTTCTGTTGCATTTCTATTCGCCTTTGCAGAATCAACAGCAGAACCTGTCCGTTCAAAATCATATATCTTCTGATTAACGCTTAATGTAGTTGCATAGGCCTTGGTCTCTGTATCCTTTTTTAATGTTGTGCTTGTTGAATAATTTTCAGAGTAACCTGTTGTAATGTTTACCTGCGGGAAATAGGCTGACCTGCCTTCCCATACCTGGCTTTTGCTTGCATCAACAGATGCCTCTGCCGCCTTTAGCGTTGGATGATTCTTTAATGCAATCTCAACACATTCATCTATGGCAAGCTCTTTTGATAAATCTGCAGCAGCCGATTCTGTTTGAGCATAAAGGTAAAATGGTTTAACAGCCATAATTGAAAATAAAATTATTATCAGAATATATCGCACAACTTGAAGAAGCATTTCTCTCTCCTTTCTAATCTGGCGTAAAGAAATTTAATTCTGGAACCTTTTTTATTATATTTTCTATTTTACTGTAATTATAGAACTCTAAAAGCCCCTCAATATGTTTTTTGGTCAAATCATAAGAAATCGTCTTCCAGTACCTGATAAGCATCTCTGAGCCAATGTTATTGTATATCTTTACATCATCTACAATATTAACAAGATCCTTATATGCCTCTTTTTTAGATGCTAAAAGGTCTTTATAAAATTGGGCGATAAGTTCTTTTTGGGATGATGACGATTCCCTTCTTACTAACCACAGGGCAAATACAAAGGGTTTACCAGTTAGATTATACCAGAGTTCGCCTAAATCATAAACAAATAATCTCTTTTTATTAATATTTTCATTCAGCGCCTCGTCACCAATCAATAGATAGGCAGGATATTTCCTCAGTCCCTCTTCAAGGCAATCCACTATCTCTACAAAGGTATTGCTATAATTATACATTTTTTTAAGAAGTATTTTAAGCAATACTGTTGATGTTGCTGACGCCTTTGTCAATGCAATCGTCTTATTATTCAGCTCCTCCATCGGGAGTTTAGAAAAGAGCAGTATACTCTCCACTTTTTTTATAGAACTTATTGAGAGCTCTGGGAGTATAAGATATCTTTCTGGATTTATTGCATATTCAATAGAGGATGACGGACTTATATCTATCCTGCCATCAGAAATAAGTTGATTAAGTTCAGACGGTATGCCCTGTATAAAGGTATAGTCTGCACAGTGATGCCTCTTTTTTAATGTATAAAATATTGGAATGCAATTGGAATAATTTATCTCGCCGACCCTTAAAGCCACCTATCAATCCCCTTTCAAATCTATTCATGCACCTTCACCCTGTTTCTTCCGTCTTCTTTTGCCTTATACAGCACACTGTCAGCAGATTTTATTAAGTCATCAGTTGAATTCATGTCAGCAGAATACTCTGCAACACCAAGACTTATTGTTGATTTTAAAGGGCCTGCGCCTTTTTGCAATGCCTGGAATGGATACGCTTCAATCTTTTTCCTTAGCTTCTCTGCAACAATAGCACCCTCTTTTTTGTCCGAACCTGACATCAGGACAGCAAATTCCTCGCCGCCGTATCTTGCAATAAGGTCTATATTTCTCACGTTGTCCTTCAATATCCTGGCCAAATGGATTAAAATCATGTCGCCCTGCTGATGACCGTAATTATCATTTAATAACTTAAAATGGTCAATGTCAAGCATTATAAGAGCCAGTTTTGAATTATACCTCTTTGCCTTTTCAAACTCCTTTTCAATCTGCGTGTTGAAATAGCGCCTGTTATATGCTTTGGTAAGTCCATCTGTAATAGAAAGCCTCTCATTCTCCTCGTATAAAAGCATCAGCTTTACAACAACTGTCAGGTCGTTCCCGATTAATGTAAGGGTGTTTCTGTTATTTATGTCATATTCTTTGTCATTAAATATGGAAATATTTCCGAGACACTCCTTCTGTATATTTAGTTTGCTAATTATAGAATAGGGCATATGCATTTTTTTACTATTATATTCCATACCGCTGATTATTTCAATCTTTATATCTTTAAGCTGCCTGTCTTCCCCTAAGCCTATGCAGCAATTATCTCTAATGGTTTTAATATTCTCATCGCTCAGCATATTCTCTTTCAAATCAAGATATAAAACTGTATTCTCTCCAGATAAAATCA
Source organism: Nitrospiria bacterium (assembly GCA_919902475.1). Taxonomy (GTDB): domain Bacteria; phylum Nitrospirota; class CAKKRA01; order 9FT-COMBO-42-15; family 9FT-COMBO-42-15; genus 9FT-COMBO-42-15. The sequence goes on along the minus strand of CAKKRA010000279.1, from coordinate 13,203 downwards.
AAAAACTTAATGCCTTATAATCAAAGAGCGCTGTCATTATCTTAAAGAATTCATTTAAAAGCATTGTCCTGTCATTAACCAACGTTGCAAGATTTTTAATCTCGCCCATTATTGTTGACTCAAAAAGCAGCTTGTCAAACAGATAATTCACCCTTGACATTATAGTAGCATCCTTTATATCAGCGCCTGCTGATTGGGACTGCTTCTGCTTTATCTTACCTTTTTTTTCATCTATCAGGGTTTTAACCTCTTTTACAAGGGTATCCATTGAAGTATCCTTTAGAATATACCTGTCTGCGCCTGCCTTTAAACCCCAGAACCTGTCCTGCTTCTGGCCGAGGCTTGTTAACAGTATAATAGGTATATATGATGTGGCATTTTCATTTTTTATAAGCCTGCAGAATTGATAGCCGTTTAATTCTGGAAGATTTATATCAGATATAATTAAATCAGGGGATTCTGTAATTACCTTATGATACCCTTCAATCCCGTCTTTTGCAGTAATTACGGCAAAGCCCTCTTTTTTCAGGCTCATCTCAATGGCCTGTAACTGAGTGCGGCTGTCTTCTACAATTAATATTAATTTATTTGGCATATTTAAACCATATTCATTATCTGTTTTGCAATCTTGTCAATGGGTAGCACATGGTCAGCAGCATTGTTCTCAATCGCCTCTTTTGGCATACCGAATACTGCACATGTCTCTTCATCCTGCGCAATTGTCCTGCCGCCTGCAACCTTGATAGCTTTAAGGCCTTCTGCGCCATCCCTCCCCATACCAGTAAGCAGAACACCCAAAACACCCGAGCCGTAAACCTCTGCTGCTGCCTTCATTATCAGTGTTATTGAAGGCCTGTGTCCATCTTGCGGCAGATCATTGTAGAGCCGGATTAAGCTGTTCTTATAGAAACCCAAATGATGATCTTCTGGCGGAAAATAGGCTACACCGCTTTCTAAGCGCTCATTTTGCAGGGCTATTTTTACCTTTATTCTGCATTCCCTGCCCAGCCAGTCAACAAATCCCTCTAAGAAACCCTTTGCAATATGCTGAACAACCACGCACGGCACAGAAAAGTCAGGCGGAAGAGCAGATAGAATGGTATTAATTGCAATCGGACCGCCTGTTGAAGCGCCAATCACAATAATTTTTATCTTTTGTTTTTTGGCTGCAACAACCTTTGGAATAGCAGGCCTTCGGTCTGTTAAACCCTTGCTCAAATTAAGATGCGAAAACACCTTTACGCCAGCAGCAATCTTAACTCTTTTTATCAGCTCGTCCTCTATCTCCTGATAATCTAAAAGCGTCCTCCCTGTAGGTTTTTCCATTACATCAACTGCCCCTGCCTTCAGGGCGTCAAAGCAGACTTTTGTCTCTCTTTTATTTACATAAGAAGAGAGGATAATTATTGGAGTTGGATGCCTTCTCATTATCTCCTCTGTTGCCTCCACTCCGCTCATTAAAGGCATCTGTATATCCATTGTAATGACATCGGGTTTAAGCCGCTCAACGAAATTCACTGCCTCTAAGCCGTCAACAGCCCTGCCTACAACCTTTATATCAATATCAGATTGAAGTATTTTTGTAAGGATATCAGAAAAAACATTGGAATCATCTACAATCAGCACCTTTATCATTAAATCAGCCTCTTTATAGTCTCCAAAAGATTGCTCTGGTCAAATGTCCTCTTCACAATATAGGCGTCTGCGCCAACCTCAATCCCCCGCCTTTTATCAGCATCGCTTTCAAGCGAGGTAACTAATATTATTGGGATATTGCTGAATTCCTGCGTATTACGCGCTTTCTCTGTAAAAGCAAATCCATCCATATTCGGCATCTGAACATCAAGGACAATAATATCAAAATCCTTATTCTGTAATTTATTATAGGCATCAAGGCCGTCAACTGCCAGTGTAACATCATAGCCTGATGACTCTAAGATATTCTTCTCCAGAGTCCTTGTAGTTATTGAATCGTCCACAACCAGCACAGATTTCTTTTCTATCTCCCTTTCCTTAACCTTTTTTATTGGCAGAGGCTTTACAGCCTTCATTGAATCAATAATATCCGCTGGATTCAAGACTATTGCTATCCTTCCGTCACCGAGCAAAGCAGCGCCTGAAACATTTCTGACCTTTGTCAGTGGAAATGTAAGATTTTTTAATATTATTGTCTCACTGCCAATAATATTGTCTACAATAAAGGCGGCCTTCTTTTCGCCTCCTTCTATAATAATCGCAGGATATTCATTATCTGCATCCTCATCCTCTTTCTTTGAAAATCCGAGTATATGACTTAGCCTTCCTATTGGCAGGATATCACCGCTTTCTCTAAAGACCTCACTGTCGCCGATTGTAAATATCTGCTCCTCTTTTACGCTCAATATCCTGTCAATAGCAGTCTCTGGCAACGCACATACCTCACCGCTTATATCTATCAGGATAACCCTTACTGTTACTAATGTAAGCGGAACCCTGATTGTGATTCTGCTGCCTTTACCGTATTCTGACTGAATAGATATTAATCCGTTCAGATCTCCAATATTTTTTTTAACAATATCCATCCCGACTCCCCTGCCTGATATATCAGTAATTATATCGCTTGTGGAAAAGCCGGGTTCAAATACAAAATTAATAAGCTGTTCTTTGCTCAGACCTAACAACATATCCTCTGTTACAAGGCCATTCTTAAGCGCACGCTCTTTTATCTTATCAACCGATATTCCTCTGCCGTCATCTTCTACTGCAATTTCTATATACCCTCCAACAGCAGCAGCAGTTATATTTATTGTCCCATCCTCATTCTTACCTGCCTTTCTTCTCTCATCCGGCTGTTCGATGCCGTGGTCAATGCAGTTAGTAATCAGATGAACCATTGGGTCTTTAAGCCCCTCGAGTATCCTTTTATCAAGCTCTATGGTCTCGCCTTCCATTTTTAAATCAACCTTTTTGCTCAGCTTTCTTGATAAATCCCTTACCATCTTAGGCATCGTCTCAAATATTGTAGAAAGGGGCAGCATCCTGATATTCTTCACACTCTCCTCTAAGCCGCCTGTAACAATCCCTAAATCAATCTGATTCTCATAAAAGTCTGATGTAAATCTTGTCAGCTCGTCATTCAATCTGGCCAAACCCACACTGACATTCTCAACTATTTCAGCGCCTCTTTTATCCTGATTGGTGTAAGACCTTGTCTTTTTAATGCCCTTTAGCCGCAGCTCCTCCCTCTTGAGCCTGCTTATATCCTTTATTAAACCTTCACATAAAGCCGCGAGTGAATTGGTTTCATCCATTCTCTGCTCAAACCTCATCTTTGATATTAGCAGTTCGCCGACCTGATTCATCATATTATCAAGCTTCTCGGTTGAAACCTTTACAGTGCTTAAAAACTGACTGTCTGACACCCTTCTGCCAAATTTTACAGGAGTCTGCTGTCTTGCCTCCTTCGTTCTTGTAAGCCCTTGATGCTGCTTAACCGGTTCATGAATATCTGCTGCTGCTTCTTCTTTTACATCGGCTGTTAAGAGGCTGCTTATTGCATCAATTGATTCTGTTATAGCATCAATCCTCTCAGGGGTTATGGCAAGTTTTCCATCTTTTGCAAGGCTGAAGATGCTTTCAAGATCGTGCGCTATCCTTGCTATCTCTGTTAAACCAAGTATCCTTGCAGCGCCTTTAAGGTTATGGGCATTTCTGAATATTTCTTCTAATAATGCTGTATTCTTAGGCTCTTTCTCTAAATGGAGAAGGCAGTCTCCGAGCCTCTTTAGATACTCTGAGCCCTCATCCCTGAATATATCCATCAACCTTTGAAATTCTTCATCGCTAAAAGCCATATTTTCCCCTGCTAAAACTTATATTTTCCCACCATTTCCTGAAGCTCTTTTCCTAATATGCTTAATGACTCTGCTGCCTGAAGCATCTCATTTGAACTTGCCACAGTCTGCTTCATCCTCTGATTAATGTCTGTCATTGCCTCTGACACCTGTTCAATTGCCAGTGACTGCTGTCTTGAGGCAATAGCAATCCCCTGAACTGAGTCATAGGTCTCTTTGGTTGTAGATATTACAGATGTTATAGTATCGCCTGCCTGCAGCACCTTTTTTACGCCTGCATCAACGCTTTTTGAGCCCTCCTCTGTTGCCATAACAGTTGAATTAGTCGCTGTCTGAATCTCCCGAATCAGTGTTTCAATCTTTGCAGTTGACTTCTGGCTCAGATCTGCAAGCTTTCTTACCTCTGCTGCTACAACCGCAAAGCCCTTTCCGTGCTCCCCTGCCCTTGCAGCTTCAATAGAGGCATTTAATGCGAGCATGTTTGTCTGCTCTGAAATAGTATTAACTGTATTTATAATTGTCCCTATCTGCTGTGTCTGTTCGCTCAAATTAAGTATATCCTCTGCTATCTTTTCAACCTTATCTTTAATATTATTCATCTCTTCAATAGTTGCGCTTACTGCCTTCTGCCCTTCGTATGCGATCTTAAGGGCCCCTTTAGATTGTTCAGCAACTGACTCCGCCTTTTCATTCACCTGTTTTGCAGATGAGCTGAGCTCCTCAACCGTTGCTGTAATCTCATTTACAGAGGCAGCCTGTTCTGTTTCACCCTTTTCTAATTGGGTAGCCACTGCAGTAATCTCATTTGCAGCAATGCTCGTCTTGTTTACACTGTCGCGTATCTGCTTAAATATCTCCACCAATGGTATGTTCTTTGACATCCTGTTAAACCACTTTGCTAATTCTCCAATCTCATCATCTGATTCAATCTTTACCTCTTTTGCAAGGTCGCCTGAGGCAATTGCCTTAAGGGTTTCAATAATCTTGCCTATTGGCACAGCAACAAGCCGGTTAAGCGCAATCCTCAGGGTTACCCCAATTAGAAGGATAGTAAGAAGGGATATAATCAATATCCTGTTCCTGTTCTCAGCAACCCTTTTGTTAATCTCTGACATGGAGCTTGTGACCCTCAATACCCCCCTTAATGAATATTCTGAACCATGGCATCTATAACATCTGCCGTCATTAAATATAGGCTTGAGATAAACATGCAGCTCCCTGCCTCCGGTCTCTTCATGATACGAAAGCTCCTTGCCTGTATCCAGGACATCCTTAACCCTTTGGTCTATTTCCCTCGCACCCTTGCCTTTTCTGACAACACCCTTCTCCTTTTCTTCTTTAATAATATTCTGAAACCTTTTAATCTCAGACAATGTCTCTGAATTTATTTTTTTTCCATCTGACTCAAGCCTATTAATAACATCGTTAATGGTCTCATAATCTGTAAATGCCTCTGCACCCTTATTCTTGATTATCTCAAGGCTCTCAATACCATATCCTGTTTTTAAGTCCTCAAAGACACGATGCGCAATATCTGCCCTTCCTTCAACCATATTATTCTGTATGGTTTTAATAATAGACCCTGCAAGGAGTGAAAACTTCTTTGAGTGCTCCTCCTCCAGGTCTTTGTATTCCTTTTGTATATTTATTAACGCCTGAACGCCAAAACCGATTAACAGTGTAACCACTATTACTGCAATTAGTTTTATATCTAATCTCCCTTTAAACACCTTTATTCTCCTTTCTCAAGCGATACCAAGCCTTGACTGCGAAAATAATTCATCTGCCTTTAAAATAACCACAACCCTGTCATTAATGATTGTTTCTCCATATATGTACTGCCTTTTAGCCTCGCTTATAGACTCTAACGGAGGCTTTACATCATTGAGAGGTATATTTACAACATCCTTTATTTCATCAACAATCGCCCCAATTCTATTCTTATTAATATCTACGATAAGAACAGGATTCTCCCTCCTGATATCCCTCTTCGCTCCGATAAAGAGCCTCATATCTATAACCGGCATTATAGTTCCGCCTAAATTCATTACGCCTGCAACAAATTCAGGTGTTGACGGCACCTTTGCAATATATTTCAATTTCTGGGTCTGCAGAATATATTTTACATCCAATGCATAGTCTTCATTTCCGACCCTGAACATAACTGCGCTCATATTTTCACCTGCTGACTCTATGCCAGAGATTGACTTGCTGAATTCATCCGCCCTCTTCTTCAGCGTCTCCCTCTCGTTATAAGATGCTAAATCAGCGGTATTATTTTTCTGTGTGATTTTTTTAGAGGATGCAATGATAACCTTCTTTTCCTTTTCATTAAAAATAGACTCTGTATCAAGTATGGTGATGGAATCTGACTCTCTTTTTACTATACCGTAAATATATCTTATATCTATACCCTTCCACTTTTTAGAAGGCTTGGTAATCTGCTCTTCTGAAACAGATACTACATCCTTTACACTGTCAACAACAAATCCTATAGGAAGACCGTTTATATCTACATTAATAATAGAATTGTTAATAGACAGCGGAATCTTTTCTAATCCCAGCGCCTCGCGCATATTAATTACAAGAATAAGGGTGCCCCGAAGGTTTATAAAACCCTCAATAAAATCAGCAGATTTGCCGATAGGAATAATCTCAGGCAGAGGTATTACCTCTATAATATTTTGTGAATCAATTCCGTAAAGCTGTTCTGCTATCATTATGGTAATAAAGGAACGGTTCATTTTTATATTGTAACTATCTCCTTTTCTATCAATTCTATAAGTTCAGAAGCATCTGAATCAGCCAAAGGCTCTGCTGATTTCTTTGGTTCTTTTATCAGGAGCTCCTTTGCAATTCCAAAATACCTCCTTGCATCCGTATTCTTATTCAGTTTTTTGTATATAATACCAAGGTCAAAATAACCGAGCGCATAAGAGGGATTTATATATACAACCTTCTTTAGTAATGATGCTGCCTTTGTTAATTCGCCGTTATCCTGAAAGATTAATGACAAAAGGTAATATGCATCAAGGCACAGGTTATCAATCTTTATTGCCTCCTCGCACCATTTATGAGCAGTCTCTTTATCTCCCCTGTTTGCAGATATCTGGGCAAGCATTACGCATGCCCTCGCATTTTTTGGATTTAACTCCAATATCTCAACAAGCCTTTCTGAAGCCTCGTCATATTTATTCTCATTAAATAACTGCGCTGCCTCTTGAAAGATAACAGTCTCTTCCGAGTCATTAGTCTTTCGTAGAGAGGTGAAAACCTCTGAATCTTTTACTTTTGCCGCTACTGGCTCTTTACAAACATCTCTGAATACAATCCCTTTATAAGCTGCTGTAATGCCATGCTGCTGAGAAAGCAGCGGTATTTCAAGCCTCTGATATACTATGGTATGCGGAAATGCCTTTACTACAAATTTTTTATAATACTCAGAAAAGTGCTCTGAATGACCAACCAACAGATATCCGCCTTCATTAAGAGAATTATAAAACTTGTTAATCACCTCATTTGTAGCCTCTCTGCTGAAATATATCGTAACATTTCTGCATATTATAATATCCATGTCATCGGTTTTATTAAGTATAGAGGGGAATTTATCCTCCTTCAGGTTCAAGGCTGAAAAGGCAATAATCTTTTTAAAGCTGTCGTTTATCCTGTAAATATCGCCTTCAATAGTAAAATATTTTTCTATCATATCCTCAGAAACACCCCTGAATGACCATTTTCTGAACTCACCCTTCTGCGCCTTTGACAAGGCGTCGGCATCTATATCAGTTGCGAGAAGCGAGATATCCCATGAAGCAATTGCAGGAATAAGCTCAAAAAGGATAATTGCAATAGAATATGCCTCCTCCCCTGTTGCACAGCCAGCGCTCCATATCTTTATTCTTTTGTCTCCTGTCCTTTTTTTATTTATAATCTCTGGAAGTATAAAATTCCTTAAAACATCAAACTGATGACTGTCCCTGAAAAAATAGGTCTCCTTTATAGTAAGAAGAGATATAAGCTTATCCAACTCAACCCTTGATTGATAGGAAGGAGTGGATAAAAAATAGATGTAATCCTCAATAGTATTAAAGCCTGAAGCGGAAAATGCTGTTGAGGCAGCAGTCTGTAAACCTTGACCTTTTTTTCCCTCCAGATTCAGCCCGCTTCTTTTTGAAACGATCGCCTTAATTGATTCAAGATATTTTTCAGAAATACCCAAAAATCACCTTATACTAACACTAATAATATTCCTTTAAATCTCAATGAGTTAAGTTTATCAAAATATTGGTATTTGTCAAGGGAAGGAGAGAGGGAAGGAAGGAAGGAAGGTGTTCTACCCATTCTCTAAAAGGGTGAGTTTCTGAAGTAGGAGTAAAATCTAACAATTATTTTATCTCTTATCCTCCCTTTTATCCTACCCCTAAACCTCTGTGACGCCCCAAATTCACCTGAATAGAACTCTTCAAAATCTATAAACCTCCAGTTTTCATTATACATAATCAGTTTTTTTGGCGGGCTGACTCTCCCATCTGGAAAACTTCCATATCCATGCTTGAAGATGATAAAGGTAATATCCCCATCTATCAAACTTGTCGAGAAAAAAATAGCCCCAACCTCAATTACATCTGTGGGGCTATTTTAAAAAAAATTAAACTTACAGAAAAATTTTAGCAGGACTCCTTGCACTTGCATGTGCCTGCTGTTCTCTTTGTTACCTTCTTTATAATCATTGCAATCACCTCCTTTAAACTCGGACTTTTATGTGATTAACGGCTTCGTAAAAAGCTCCAGATGCAAGGTGGAGCGAGGACTCGCACCGCAGAACCCCCACCCTTCCCTCCCCCTTTAAGGGGGAGGGAAGGGTGGGGGTGAGGATGCGACTCCGATGCAACAACGCCGCAGATGGACTTTTTACGAAGCCGTCAGCTCAACGCCTCTTGCATAACACTGCACAGGGTCAGGCGCATAAAGATTTTTATATATCTCTGCCCTGTACCTGCATCCGCCCTTGCACTTATTTATATATTCACAGTCGCAGTCAAGCTCTGCTAATTTAATATGCTGCATCCTTTCCCAGCAACTTCTTAAACCATCTCTCACATCACCAAGAGGCTTATCAGGATAGAAACCGCACCTTATAACCTTGCCAAAAGGTGTAACTGCACAGAGATGAGAGCCGCAGACAAGATTATTTGCTGAACCGTGAGAGCCGCCTCCAAAACCATAGTACATGTATTTAGCTGCCTCTGAATAAGGAAGGAGCAAATCAGCATTGTTTAAAAGATAACCTGAACTGCATGGCACATCCACATTCCATTCAACAATGCCCATCTCCTCTATTATTTTTTTTAAGTCCTCAAATTCTTCTGTGTTCTTTGAGTGTATCATTGTGGCAACTGATACATCTATGTCTGCTGACTTTAATGCCTCTATGCCGGCAATCGCCTTTTTGAAGCTGCCTTTGCCTCTGATGGCATCGTGGCCGCTTTCCGTGCCGTCAAGGCTTACCTGCACCTCATGAACATTCAGCTTTTCCGCAATATCTTTTGTTATCATTGTGCCATTGGAAAGCATAATGCTTCTGAATCCATATTCAGGAAGCCGTATATTTATCCCCCAAAACCTTTTATGCAGGATTGCCTCTCCCCCTGTGATCAGAAGCCTTAAACCCTGCATTGCCTCAAATTCGTCAAATATTTTTATTGCTGTCTCATAATCTAAGTCTGTTTTTCCTGCCTCTCCAAGATAGCAGTGCTTGCATACAAGATTGCATTTGTTTGTAATCTGAAGCTCCAAATAACGGAGTGATGGTTCAGGTGATTTCTTAGTAAAGATTTTTCTTGCCTTTGGTTCTTTTAGCTCTTCCAGTATGTTTTCAGAAAGACAGTAAGAAATAAAGTCTGCCTCGCCTTCTGATTCAAGATTGGGCGTAATGCCATTGCATTTCATCAAGAAGCCGATTGCCTTATCATTCACCTCATAGAGCTCATCCTTTTCTATATTGTAAACATAAGGAGACTCCAAGAGCTTTAAAAAACAGTCATCATTTAATCTAAGGTAGGACATGGTTTTTATCTCTGAAAAAAAAAACGGTTTGAACAAAAAATATAAAGCCTGTCTGAAAAGAACTTATAATTACTCTACAATAAAAAGGACGGATGTGTCAAATAATTTCTATACTTTTTTCCTATAGTCCTCAATTGCTGCCTGCAAGGCCTCTTCTGCAAGCACAGAGCAGTGGAGCTTGTTTGCAGGAAGGCCGTCCAATGCCTCTGCAACTGTCTTGTTGGATATCTTCAATGCCTCATCAAGCGTCTTTCCCTTAACAAGCTCTGTTACCATAGAAGAAGTTGCAATGGCAGCGCCGCATCCAAAGGTCTGGAACTTTGCATCCACAATCACGCCGTCCTTAACCTTTATATAAAGCTCCATAATATCGCCGCACACAGGGTTGCCAACCCTTCCTGTGCCGTCAGGGTTCTCCATCTCACCCACATTCCTTGGATGCCTGAAATGCTCCATTACCTTTTCGCTGTACATATTATTATTTCCCTTTTTTCAAAAACTCCTTATAAAGCGGAGAAAATGCCCTCAGCTCCTCTACTGCCTTTGGCAGAACATCAAGGACATAATCAATATCCTCATCTGTTGTATCCCTGCCGAGCGATAGCCTTAATGAGCCGTGTGCTATTTCATGCGGCAGGCCGATTGCCATTAAGACATGGGAAGGCTCTAATGAAGCAGATGAACACGCAGAGCCAGTTGATGCACAGATTCCGAGGTCATCAAGTTTTAATATAAGCGATTCGCCTTCAATAAACTGTATTGCGCAATTCAGGGTGCCGGGAAGCCTCTCTGTTGGATGGCCGTTGAATATTATATGCATTATCCTTTTTGCCAGTCCTTCCTGAAGCATGTCCCTTAATCTTGTCAGTCTTTTATTCTCTTTGTCTGTCTCAGTTACAGCAAGCTCCATAGCCCTTCCAAAACCAGCAATGCCCGGAACATTCTCTGTGCCTGCGCGCAGATGATGCTCCTGTTCGCCGCCGTATAAAATCGGCTTTATCCTCGTCCCTTTTTTAACATAAAGACAGCCAATACCTTTAGGCCCATAGAGCTTGTGGGATGAGATAGAAATCATATCAAGGTTCATCTCTTTAACATCTACATTTATCTTGCCAATGCTCTGAACAGTATCAGAATGAAAATATATCTTATGCTTTTTCGCAATCTTTCCGATCTCTGCTATCGGCTCTATTGTGCCTATCTCATTATTAGCGTGCATAATGGAAATCAAAATCGTTTCCTTTTTTATTGTCCTTTCAAGCTGTTCAAGATTAACAATTCCATATTTATCCACATCAAGATATGTAATCTCAAAACCATCTTTTTCAAGCGCCTTGCAGGAATTAATAACAGCATGATGCTCTATCTTGCTTGTTATGATATGTTTGCCTTTATCCTTATTTGCCTTTGCAATGCCAAAGACAGCAAGGTTGTCTGCCTCTGTGCCGCCGCTTGTAAACACAATCTCATCCTTAGATGCATCTATCATCCTTGCAATCTTCTCCCTTGATTCATCCATCACCCTTTTTGCATTTCTGCCAAAGGAATATACAGTAGAAGGATTGCCAAAACACTCTGTGTGGCAAAAGTCCATTACCTCCACAACCTCCGGCCTAACCGGCGTTGTTGCATTGTTGTCTAAATAAATTAATTTCTTCATATTAGTTTCAAAACCTCATCCATTATTGTAAGCGCTGTATCTGCATCCTTTTTTGTTATTATCAATGGCGGCGCAAGACGGATGGAATTAGAGCCGCAGCCAAGCAAAAGCAGCCCCTTTTCAAATGCCTTCTTGACAAAAAAATCTCTCTCCTTAATTGCCATTGTCTTTGTCTCCCTGTCCTTAACAAGCTCAACGCCTATCATTAAGCCCTTGCCACGCACATCGCCGATAACCTCGTATTTTTTCTGCATCTTCTTTAATTCAGAAATCAGATAATCACCGACAACACGGGCATTGTTCATCAGGCTCTTTTCCACCAAATCAAGTGTTGCAAGGCTTGCTGCGCAGGCAACAGGATTTCCGCCGAATGTGCTTGCATGTGAGCCAGGAACCCAGTCCATTATATCTGAATATGCAATCATTGCAGAAATCGGCATACCTGATGCAATCCCCTTTGCAAGGCAGATAATATCAGGCACAATATCAAAATGCTCCATTGCAAACATCTTGCCTGTTCTGCCTATGCCAGTTTGAACCTCATCAGCAACATAAAGGATACCGTAAGACTGGGCAATTCTGTAGAGTCTTGTATGGAATTCTGACGGCGGGACAATATATCCGCCCTCACCCTGAATCGGTTCAACAAATATGGCTGCTACTTCTTCTGCTGGGATACTCCTTCTAAAAATAACCTCCTCAATCCAGCTTACACATTCAATATCGCACTCACCATAAATAAGATTGTAAGGACATCTGTAGCAGTATGCATAAGGGACATGGATAACACCGGGAACCAATGGCGAGTAGTATTTACGCTGAATGGATTTGCTCGCAGTGAGGGACAAAGCGCCCATTGTCCTGCCGTGAAATGCGCCGTAGAAGGCGATTACCATCTGCCTCTTTGAATGGAATCTTGCAAGCTTGAACGCAGCCTCTATTGCCTCTGCGCCTGAATTGCCGAAAAAGACCTTTCTCGGTTTATTTCCTTTGGTCAGCTTTACAAGCCTCTCAGCAAGCTCTGCCTGAACAGGATAATAAAAATCTGTGCCTGACATGTGAATCAGTTTTTTTGCCTGTTCTGTTATTGCCTTTACTACCTTTGGATGGCAGTGGCCTGTAGAGCAGACTGCGATGCCAGATGTAAAATCAAGAAACTCGTTGCCATCAGGGTCTTCTATTACTGCGCCCTCTCCTTTTAAAGCTACAAGCGGATAGCCGCGGGTATATGAGGGAGAGACATATTTTTTGTCCTTTTCAATTATCGCCTTTGCCTTTGGTCCGGGGAGTTTCTTTTCTTTTTTTTTGGGCATAGTCCATCCTTCTTTTTTAAATTAGTGTCATCCCTATCTCCACTGCCTTCATATTTACAGAAACATATTCCTCAGGCACACTTTCTTTAATTGCCCTTTTAAATGAGTCTACTGAAACAATTCCTGTCCCTTTAATAACAAATGACAACATGATTATACCCGCCATTAAAGGATTATTCAACTCCTTTGTAGAAAGCCCTGATGCAGGGATGGCAATGGAATTATTATCTGCCTTTGCAATTGTAACTTTATCGGGGTCATAGAACAACCTGCCCCCCTCTTTTAAATCCCTGTGATAAAGCTCGTATGCCTTTTGTGCCATTACAATTAG
>CAKKRA010000278.1 GCA_919902475.1 Nitrospiria bacterium | reverse complement strand
GATTGGCATTACTATTGATGGCGACAGTATGACAGCTATTACAGAACATAAAGGAGATATTTTAGAGTTGGATTTTATTCCGTATCTCCCGTCATCACTACCTTTTTATCTGACTCAAAATAAAAATCTCCTGATTCTTGAGCCTGCCGGCGGATTGGATATCTTGACTGCATTATATTTTCAGAGTAAATCAATAACAGGCGTAGAGATCAATCCAATTATCTATAAGATTATAAAAAATGAATTCAGAGATTTCTCAGGAGGAATTTATGGAAAAGATAATGTGAAGATTGAGATAGGCGAGGGGAGGGGTTATCTTAAAAAGGCTAACAATAAGTTTGATATCATCCTCCTTCCTGTTTTGAGCAGTATACCAACAGCTTCAGGCGGTTTTTTTGGCCTTGCAGAAAATTATCAATTTACAGAAGAGGCAGTAATAGCATATATTGAACATCTTAATAATGATGGAATACTCTCCATAACACGTTATCTCCTGCCGCCGCCGAGAGATGAGCTCAGACTCGTATCTATTATCCATTCTGCATTAAAAAGAACTGGAATTAAGAATCCAGATAAACATATCGCAGTAATAAGGACATGGGGGACGATTACTATAATTGCAAAGAAAACCGAACTTTCCGATAGTGATATTTTAAAGATAAAGGAATTCTGCAAAGAGCGTCTTTTTGATATTGTTTATTATCATGGTGTGAAAAAAGATGAGGTAAATATATATAACAGATTCAAAGAGCCTATATATTATAACCTTGTTTCTCAAATAATGGATGAGGAGAAGAGAGCTGCGCTTTATAAAAATTATACCTTTGACATAACGTCTGTAACTGATGACAGGCCGTTTTTCTTTCACTTTTTAAAATGGAATAAGATAACCGAGGTCTATAGAATTTCCGGTGAAAAATGGCAGATATTTATTGAAGGAGGCTATCTTCTGCCTATTATATTTATACAGGCATTAGCAGCAAGCGCTGTGTTTATTGTTTTTCCATTGTTTATTAAACAGGGAAGGATGCTCTTTACTCAAAAGAAGGAAACAATAAAATATCTCGGCTATTTCTTTTTTATTGGCATTGCCTTTATGTTTGTGGAGATAAGCCTCATACAGAAGCTTATCCTCTTTTTAGACCATCCTGTGTATGCTGTCACTGCTGTGCTTTTTAGCATACTCGTATTTTCAGGCATTGGCAGCCTTATTTCAAAATCCTATGCAGGGAGTAACAGCCTTTTTAAAATAATTTCTGCCCTTGCCATAGTCCTTGTAATAATGACCATAGCCCTTCCCTATACTGTCAATCTCTTTTTAGGCAATAGCCTTATCTTAAGAGCCGTTATAACATTATCAATATTATGCCCGATTGCAATCCTCATGGGCATGCCGTTTCCAATTGGAATGAGGATGTTAGGTGAAAAGGGAAAAGAGATTATCCCGTGGGCATGGTGCGTAAACGGTGCGGCATCCGTAATCAGCTCCATTTTTGCAATAATTAATGCGATGTCTTTTGGGTTTAACGCCGTGTTATTTCTTGCAGCCTTTACATATTTGGCGGCGGGGGTATTAATTAAACCATTTGACAGGAAGTCCTTACAATAGTAGAATTTAACTGAAATCATTTTCTTTAAAAAAATGTATTCACTTTTTTGATGATTTGAAGTAAAATACCGCTTCATTTTTATATTAAGGAGTGTGAAATGAGGTTAGAAGGAAAGGCATGGAAGTTTGGGGATGATATAAGCACTGACCATATTGCGCCTGGGAGGCTTTTTCACCTGCGGTCAAATCTGGATGAGATGGCAAAGCATGTGCTTGAGGATGCTGATGCAGAGTTTTCCAAAAAGGTACAGAAGGGAGACTTTGTTGTCGCTGGCAGGAATTTTGGACTTGGTTCAAGCAGGGAGCATGCGCCGAGGATAATAAAGATAGCCGGCGTCAGCGCTGTGCTTGCAAAATCATTTGCAAGGATATTCTTCAGAAATGCCATAAATGTCGGTCTGCCAGTCTTGATATGCGATACTGACAAGATTGATGTGGGCGACACCCTTGAGGTTGATCTGGAAAAGGGGGTTGTTCTTAATAAATCAAAGAATCTGACCCTTACCTTCAGTCCATTGCCAAAGGCCATGCTGAATATATTAAATGACGGCGGTCTTAGCAGCCATATCAAAAAACATGGCGATTTCAAATTAGAGTAAAATAATATTATTAGATGGGAGATTATAAATGAGTTATACAGTAACATTTATTCCAGGCGATGGGACAGGTCCTGAGATTGCAGAGGCAACAAAAAAGGTTCTTGAGGCAACTGGCGTTGAATTTATTTGGGACATTCAGGAGGCAGGCCTTGATGTCTTTGAAAAAGAGCGTAATCCCTTGCCTGTCAGGGTGCTTGAGTCTTTAAAGAAAAACAAGCTTGGCATAAAGGGCCCTATTACAACGCCTGTTGGCTCAGGTTTCAGGAGCGTTAATGTTGCATTGCGAAAGGAACTTGATTTATACTGCTGTTTGAGGCCATGCAAGAGCTATGTTGGCGTTCAATCAAGGTATGCAAATATAGATCTGGTAATTGTTCGTGAAAACACAGAAGACCTTTATGCAGGGATTGAGTATCAGAGGGGTTCATCTGCAGCAGCAGAATTAATAGCAACCATAGAAAGACTTTCAGGGACAAAGATTAGAAGCGATTCAGGCATTAGTATAAAGCCAATCTCAGAATTTGGGACAAGAAGGATTGTTAAATTTGCCTTTGAGTATGCAAGGGAAAATAAAAGAAAGAAGGTTACTGCTGTTCATAAGGCAAATATTATGAAATATTCTGACGGCCTGTTTCTTGAGGTTGCAAGGGATGTTGCTAAAGGTTATCCTGATATAGAATTTGAGGACAGGATAGTTGATAATCTCAGCATGCAGCTTGTTCAGAAACCTGAGCTTTATGATGTGCTTGTTCTTCCGAACCTTTACGGCGATATCATCTCTGATCTGGCCGCAGGCCTTATCGGCGGGCTTGGTGTTGCGCCTGGGGCAAATCTTGGAGACGACATTGCCCTTTTTGAGCCAACGCATGGAAGCGCGCCAAAGTATAAGGGTATGAATAAGGTAAACCCAGTAGCTATGATGCTCTCTGGCGTGATGATGCTGAATTATATAGGCGAGAAAGAGGCTGCAAAGGGATTGGAGATGGCGATTGCAGAGGTTATAAAAGAGGGCAAGGTTGTAACATACGATTTAAAACCGAGGAGGGATGATCCAACAGCAGCAACAACAATGCAGATGGCTGATGAGATTGTGAGAAAATTGAAGGTTCAGGAGGCAAAGGTTGGATAAGAGGAAGGTAACTGTTGTTGGCGCAGGAAATGTCGGCGCAACCACTGCGCAGAGGATTGTTGAAAGAGGTATTGCAGATGTTATTCTTGTTGATGTTGCTGACGGCATTCCGCAGGGCAAGGCGCTTGATATATTGCAGTCAGGCCCTATCCTTGGCTTTGATACAAGGATTATCGGGACAACCGCTTATGAGCAGACCGCAGGATCTGATATAGCAGTTATCACTGCAGGCCTTGCAAGAAAGCCGGGGATGTCCCGCGAAGATTTGCTTTCTGCTAATGCAAAGATTGTTAAAGGCATTACAACAGAACTTGTCAAACATTCGCCAGATATAATTATAATTGTAGTAACAAATCCAGTTGACTTGATGACCTATCTTTGTGCAGAGATTAGCGGCCTTTCAAAGAATAAGGTCTTTGGCATGGCTGGCGTCCTTGATTCCGCAAGATTCAGGACTTTTATTGCAATGGAGCTTAATATATCTGTTAATAATGTAGAGGCATTTGTGCTTGGCGGGCATGGTGATGCAATGGTGCCTTTGCCGAGACTATCTTATGTGTCAGGCAAGCCCTTAACTGATCTGTTGAGCGCTGATAAGATAGATGCCCTTGTTAAGAGGACAAGAGACGGCGGAGCAGAGATTGTGAGCCTCCTAAAAACAGGGAGCGCTTATTATGCGCCGTCTGCTGCTGCTGTGGAGATGGCTGAGGCAGTTCTATTGGATAAGAAAAAGACTCTGCCATGCGCAGCCTATTTGAATGGCGAGTACGGTGTAAGAGGCCTTTATGTTGGCGTGCCAGTTAGGCTCGGCAGGAATGGCGTTGATGAAGTCGTTGAAATAGAATTGATGAAAGATGAAAGATTAGCCTTTGATAAATCCGTTCAGATAGTCCGTGATGGTGTAGAACAGCTTCACTCGTTGCTTGGGAAAAATTAATGAAAGAGATACACTTCAATGATATTGCAGACAAGATTGCACAGATGTGCATTGACGCTGCCTGTAATCTTGGCGAGGATATCCTGTCAGCCTTAGACCGGTCAATAGAAATAGAAAAGTCTCTCCTCGGCCTTGAGGTATTAAAACAGCTAAAAGAAAATGCCAAGATTGCTAAGGATGAGGGCCTGCCTGTTTGTCAGGATACAGGCATGTCCCTATTTTTTGTTGAACTCGGCGAGGATGTCAGGATAAAGGGCGGCCTTCTTAATGATGCTATCAATGAGGGTGTAAGGCAGGGATATAAAAAGGGCTATCTTAGAAAATCAATTGTTAACGACCCTCTTACAAGAAGGAATACACAGGATAATACACCAGCAATAATACACACAGAATTGGTTGCAGGAAATAACTTAAAGATAAACTTTAAGATTGTCGGAGCTGGCTGTGAGAACATGAGCAAAATAAAGATGCTCAAACCAACAGATGGGATTGAAGGAATAAAGTCCTTTGTAATAGATACAGTAAAAGAGGGCGGCATCAATGCCTGTCCGCCTTTGATTGTTGGTATTGGCCTTGGCGGCAATTTTGAGATGTGTGCAATATTAGCTAAAAAATCTTTAATGAGGCCAATAGGCCAGCCGAATAAAAGGGTGGAGATTGCCTCATTAGAAGAATATATATTAAAAGATATTAATAAGCTCGGCATTGGCCCTGCTGGATTTGGCGGGAAGGTTACAGCCCTTGCTGTTCATATTGAGACATATCCGTGCCATATTGCATCGCTTCCAGTTGCCGTGAACCTTAACTGCCATGCAAGCAGGAAGAAGGCGCTGGTGTTGTAAAACCTTTAGAGCTAAATTTATTTTTTGTTGAGTATCGTCCCACAATATTGTCCCTCCATCCTTGACAACCAGAAAAAACATGGTATCTTTGAAAAAGAGAAACAAGTAGTCCTTTATTAACCTCAATTATTCATCACATTAAGATTCATCCCATTAATATTATAATGCCTTTGTTTGTCAAGGGCACCTTTTCTTTTTATTCTTTATAATATAAAAAGCTATTATTATACCAATCCTTTATCATAATTCATTTACTGAAACATTATATTTGATTGTTTTAAACTTGACTTTTTTATTTACTTATGCTAAAAGTTTTCTTAAATGAAGTGCAAATCAAAGGAGGTTTAAAATGGATTTTGAGCCAGAACTTAAAGCAATGAACGAGATATACAATGCATTGAAAGATTTGGAGAGTGAGGAAAGACAGCGCGTTATTGGCTGGGTTGTCGGCAAGTTTTCAATAACTAATCCCATTAAGAATAGTATAAAAGATAGGCAAGAGGCAGATGATGTTAAGCTCGCTGCGGTAAAAGATTTCTCATCTTTTAAATCTATCGCTGATATCTTTACAAATGCAAAAGTAAAAAGAGCAGCGGACAAGGTATTAATTGTAGGTGCATATTTGCAGCAAAAGCAAGACGGAGGCGAACTCACAGGTCGTGAAATAAATAAGGAGTTACACCACCTTGGACATCGTATCGGGAATATCACAAATGCAATAAGCACATTAATAAATGAAAAACCTCAATTAATGATCCAAATAAGAAAGGAGGGGAAAACTAAACAAGCACAGAAGAAATATAAAGTAACAGCAGAAGGTTTTACAGCTGCAAACAAAATAATAAATCCGGAGGGTAATTCCTCAAAATGAATGCTGAATATCTCGTCACTGAACTTTCAAGAAATATTGCGCCGAAGCTTGCTAAAGATATTATCTCTGATTTTATTGCAATAAGAGATGATTGCAAAACAGGGACATTGGGAAGAATATCTGTCGGAAAATTTGTTGAAACAGTGGTGCAAATTCTTCAATTTCTGGAAAATGGCTCATATGAAGAAAAGCCTATCGTGGATTCGTATCTAAGGAATCTTGAGTCTAGAACAACCGCTTTTGACGATAACCTCAGAATCGTTTGTGCTCGGGTTGCAAGAGCTGTCTATGCTTTAAGAAACAAAAGAAGTATAGCTCACAAGGGGAGTATAGACCCTAATATTTATGATCTTCGATATATTTCCGCGTCAGCACAATGGATACTATCTGAAGTAGTACGTCAGGTTATAAAATCAGATATGTTGACCGCAGGAAAGATGATTGAATTTATTCAGATACCTGCCTCAACGGTCATAGAAGAATTAGATGAACGAAAACTAATTTTTGGAGATTTTACTGTTGATCAGGAAGTATTGATTCTTCTTCATAGCTATTATCATGATTTTATTTCGCGGATGAGTATACGTAATTCACTCGACCGCAGGTCTAATTCCTCTATATCAAATTCCCTTAACAATCTCTATAAAGAGAAACTCATTCATAGGAAAGAGGCAGAATATAAGCTTACACAAGAAGGATTTAAAAAATCCCAGCAAATATTATGCCAAATTTAAGTTATTTAATTTTATAGCACCAGAACCACAAAAGAGGGTTTGGTCTTGCTTTTTGATGTTACATAAATTAGCACTGAAGAAAAGGAGGTATTCAAATGTATCAGAAAAAAAGATTATAATACATTAAGACTGGTGGCAAACTTTACAAGCGGGTTTGGGTGGATAATCGTTGGGATACTTGCCTTGATTGGCCTTATTGTAGGTTGGAAATCCGGAGGTTTTTTAATAGGGTTTTTTGGAGGAGCGATATTTGGAGTTGTCGTTGGTGTTCCCTTTATTGTTGCAGGCCAGATGGTCTCGGTCTTCATGGACCAGAAGGATCTGCTGGAGGAGATCTCTGATTCTTTGAAGAAAAAATAATACCATGGATTATAAAATAAAAATAGGGAAGGTGTGTCAAGCAGGTTGAAAGAATTCTTTTTCAGTAAACATGGGATAGTGTCTTTTATTAAGCGTCCATAGCTTAAAGACATTTATCTTTGCGGATGCTGCTATCATGGCATCAGCCATTGTTACATTGTGCGTTCTTCCATATCTGTTAATAAAGTCTCCGGCAAGCCTTCCTATATTTTTGTTAATATCAATAACACTGAGAGACTCTATAAAATTTTCAGCATCCAGCCTCTCCTTTTGTCTTATACCAGCATAAATCTCTGCTATCTGTATGGGCGTAATAAAAATATAACCCTCTGTTTCTATAACAACCTTCTTGAATAATTCCTCTATATCTTTATTACCTCTTAATATCCAGATAATGATATCTGTATCAATAACTACCATAATTTCCTGTCTTTCCTGA
>CAKKRA010000277.1 GCA_919902475.1 Nitrospiria bacterium | reverse complement strand
GGGCTTGTTATTGTTGGAAATCCATGGATAGCGTCATTCGTCTGGTTTGGAAGCTATGCAATAGGGGCTTTTATCCTTGGAAACAACTGGAATAAGGCGTTAAAGGAGTTAAAGACAGTCGGCGACAATGAGATCGACATAACAACGTTATTAACCAATGACTGGTCTATATTAATCTCAAAGATAGTTCAACTGACCAAAAGCATCGGCCTGCCGTATCTTCTTGGGAATCTCATCCTCAATATTGTATTTGGAGTGATAGGATACTATCTGACGCTAAAGATAGTGCGTACATACAGAGAGTTGAAACTTAAAAGGATGCATACATCTGCAAGGAAAAGCAGTTAACAACCACCTGCCTGCCTGCCTGATTCAACCCCTGAATCCCCTTGTATAAATCACTAATATTTGGTATCCTTGATATTATATTTTCAAACACGAATATTCATTTCCTAAAGAGGAGGGAATAAATTTGGCAAGGCTTGCTGTTAATATTGACCATATTGCAACTTTAAGAGAAGCGCGAAAGGGCATAGAACCTGACCCGATCCATGCTGCTGTATTGGCAGAGCTCGCAGGAGCGGACGGAATAATTGTCCATCTAAGAGAGGACAGAAGACATATACAGGAGCGGGATTTACGATTATTAAAAGATATTGTAAAGACAAAACTGAATTTAGAAATGGCTGCAACACAGGATATGGTAAAGATTGCTCTGGATATAAAGCCTGATGTGGCGACTATTGTGCCTGAAAAGAGGCAGGAGCTTACAACAGAAGGCGGGCTTGAGGTTGCATTGAACAAGGACCACTTAAAGGCGATCATCCTCCTTCTCCATGACGGCGGCATAAAGGTGAGCCTCTTCATAGACCCTGAAATAGAGCAGATAAAGGCAGCACACAAGATAAATACAGATTTCATTGAGATACACACAGGCAGATATGCAAATGCAAAGCTCCAGAGCGATCAGGATGCAGAGTTTGAAAATATTGTGAATACCTGCAAGATTGCGCATAAGCTTGGGCTTGGGATAAACGCAGGCCACGGCCTGAATTATCAGAATGTAAATAGGCTTGCACAGCTAAAAGAGATAGAGGAATTTAATATAGGCCACAGCATTGTATCAAAGGCAGTCCTTGTTGGGATGGAGCGCGCTGTCAGTGAGATGAAGGACTTGGTAAGGTAGACAACATTTTATGAATGTCTAATTGAAGATTGGAAATTGGAAAATGCAAAATGAAAGGAAAATCAAATCAGATTTAAATTTACAATTTAAAATCTCCAATTTGCATTTTACAATGGAGCAAAGTGACTATGATATTCGGCATTGGAATAGATTTGGTAAAAATTAGCCGCATTGAGCGCGCTGTAACGAGATGGCATGAACATTTTGTTGACAGGGTCTTTACAAAAAAGGAGCAGGAATATTCATACCGCCATAGCAATCCATATCAGCATCTTGCAGTAAGGCTTGCTGCAAAGGAGGCAATATTAAAGGCAATAGGAACAGGCTGGAGCGGCGGAATAAAATGGACTGATATAGAAATAATAAACAATGAAAAAGGCTCGCCTGTTGCCATTGTCTCTGGCAGGGTAAAGGATTTAACAGAGCTGCAAGGGGTTAAAGAAATATTGATAAGCCTTTCGCACGACACAGAGTACGCAATTGCACAGGCAGTACTGATATGATGAAAATCACCACCTCAGAGGAAATGAGACAACTGGATAAGGCTGCACAAACAAGGTTCGGTATTCCAGGCCTTATACTGATGGAGAATGCTGGGGTACAGAGTGTAAGATATATAGAAGAGCGCTATGGCAATCTAAAAGATAAAAATATAGCAGTTGTATGCGGAAAGGGAAATAACGGCGGCGACGGCCTTGTAATCGCAAGACATTTATCAAACAAGGGCGCTTATGTCTCTGTTTATCTTTTATCAAATGCAAAAGATATCTCAAAAGACTCAAAAACGAATCTTGAAATAATTAAAAATATGAAAATGCCTGTTTATACAGGCGCATCAAATATTCAGGCAGGTCTTAAAAAGGCAGACATAATAATAGATGCGATTTTTGGCACAGGACTGAAAAAGGATATATCAGACATATATGCAAAGGCAATAGATTTAATCAACAGGTCTGAAAAGCCGGTGATGGCAGTGGATATTCCCTCTGGCATTGATTCAAACAACGGCCAGATTAAAGGCTGTGCAGTAAAGGCGGATTTGACTGTAACCTTCTGCCTTCCAAAGATCGGGCATCTTACATATCC
This sequence comes from Nitrospiria bacterium, assembly GCA_919902475.1. Classification (GTDB taxonomy): domain Bacteria; phylum Nitrospirota; class CAKKRA01; order 9FT-COMBO-42-15; family 9FT-COMBO-42-15; genus 9FT-COMBO-42-15. The sequence goes on along the minus strand of CAKKRA010000277.1, from coordinate 6,422 downwards.
AGGCGCTGAATATTCAGGCTCTTTGAAAATAGCAGATATAAGCATACCAAAAAGCCTTGTTGATGAAAGCAGCATAAAGACACATCTGATTACAAAGGATAGTGCTTCAGAAATTCTTCCAAAGAGAAGACCAGATGCGCATAAAGGCGACTTCGGTCATTTATTTATAATTGCAGGCTCTCCCGGGTTAACAGGCGCTGCTGTTATGGCAGGCCTATCTGCATTGAGGATTGGCACAGGGCTTGTAACGCTCGGCGTGCCTGAAGGGCTTAACCATATATTTGAAACAAAGATAACAGAGGCGATGACACTGCCGCTTCCACAGACAAATGAACAGACAATAAGCCCTGCTGCAAAAAATAAGATTTTAAATTTTCTTAAAAAGGCAGATGCTGTTGCCATTGGACCAGGCCTTTCACAGAACAGGGAGACTGCGCAGCTTATAAGGGAATTGATAAGAGAAATCAGGATACCAATGGTTATTGATGCAGACGCTATAAATGCCTTGTCCGGCCATGCTGATATATTAAAGAAGGCAAAGGGACAGATTGTAATCACGCCCCATCCCGGCGAGCTGTCAAGGCTGATTAACATTACAGCAGACGAGATAAACAGGGATAGGATAGTTATTGCAAGAAAAATATCACAGCAATATAATATAATAGTTGCCTTGAAAGGCGCAAATACTGTAATAGCTGAACCAGAGGGGAATGTATATATAAACAATACAGGAAATCCCGGCATGGCATCAGGCGGCACAGGCGATGTATTAACTGGAATGATTGCCGGCTTGATATGTCAGAAGGTTTCGCCAATCAATGCTGCAATAGCAGGTGTATTTATGCACGGCCTTGCTGGAGATATTGCAGCAAAGGAAAAAGGCGAGGCAGGGCTGATTGCAGGGGATGTGATTGAGAAGATACCAGAGGCGTGGAAAAGCGTCAAAGTGTCATAGTGACAAAGTAATGTGCTTGTTGCTAACAGTTCTGTGCATTTCTGGTATGTCATTCCCGCAGCGTTTTTGAGCGGGAATCCAGAAATAGGCAGGACTGGATTCCTGCCAGAGGCATGCAGGAATGACAAAAAGTGTAAAGCTATATATTGGAACCACGCTAACTTATGCAACTAAGTACTATTTTACACAGACACTATATAACATGGAGGATACAATGCCAACAGCAAAAGAGATAATGACAAAGAATGTTTACACAGTAACATCAGAGATGACTATTGAAAGGCTTGCGCGTATACTGATTAATCACAAGATAAGCGGTGTGCCTGTTCTTGATGATAATGGGAAGCTTATAGGCATAGTAACAGAGGATGACCTGATAAGCCAGAAAAAGAGGCTCCATATACCGACAATAATAAACCTCTTTGACTCGTTCATTTATCTTGAGAATCCAAGACACCTTGAAGAGGATATTAAAAAGATGGCTGCTCTCAAGGTTGGCGATATATGCACAAGGAATGTTGTGACAATAAAAGAGGACGCCTCTTTAGAGGAGATAGCAACTATAATGTCTGAAAAGGGGATACATCACCTTCCTGTAGTAAAGGGTGATAAGTTATTAGGTATTGTTGGCAAGGCAGATATTGTCAAGGCTATAGCAAAGGGCGCATAAATTCTGGATTCCTGAATGACAGATAAGAATACTGAGTACACAATTGCAACCAGCAGCCTTGAAGAAACAAGAAGACTCGGAGAAAGGCTCGGCAAATTATTAAAAGACGGCGATATCATCTGCCTTCATGGAGAACTCGGGGCAGGCAAGACGACCTTTACACAAGGTATTGCAAAGGGCATGAATGTAGCAAAGGCTTTTATAGCAAGCCCGACATTTGTTATTGCGAATGAATATAAAGGAAGATTAGCCCTTTATCATATTGATTTATACAGGCTGAATAATATTGCTGAGATAGAAGATATTGGCTTGTCAGAATATTTAAAAGGCGAAGGCGTAACAGTTATTGAATGGGCAGAAAAGGCTGAGGGACTGCTGTTAGAAGAGAGGCTTTCAGTTTATCTTGAAAATCTGGGAGGAGATAAAAGGAGTCTTACTTTTGAGGCAACTGGCAAGAGGTATGAGGAGATAGTTCAAGGGTTAAGGTGAAGGGGATTTAGGATTTATTTTATGAATCAAGAAACACTTAACAACATAAAAGATTACCTTATCTATCTAAAAGAGATAGGTATTAATGAATTGCCAATAGAGTTAGTAAGGGCGGATACCGAGGGGTTGAAATCAGGAGGACAGACGCACCACCTGCCAGAAACAGATGACACTGTATGGGCGGTTCACGAACCGACCATACTAAGAACACTTGAGGATGTAAGAAAGATGATTGGAGACTGCAAGCGGTGCGGGCTTTATAAAAAAAGAAAGAATATTGTCTTTGGCTCAGGCAATGAAAAGGCAGAGATTGTATTTGTGGGCGAGGCGCCGGGTGAAGATGAAGACATACAGGGGAAACCATTTGTCGGCAAGGCAGGACAGCTTTTGACAAAGATTATTGAGGCAATGGGATTAAAAAGGGATGATGTCTATATTGCAAATATTATAAAGTGCAGGCCGCCCAACAATAGAAACCCCTTAGAGGACGAGATATCTGCATGTGAGCCTTTTTTAAAGGAGCAGCTCAGGATTATTAATCCAAAGATTATATGCGCCCTTGGCGCTTTTGCAGCGCAGACCTTATTAAAGACAAAAGAAAAGATATCATCACTTAGAGGAAAATTTTATACATACGAAGGAATAAAATTGATGCCCACATTTCACCCTGCATATCTTTTAAGGAATCCGAATGATAAGAAATATACATGGGAAGATGTGCAGAAGATAATGGCAGAATATAAGAGGTTGATTAGTTGATGGAACAGTATTATTTATCAGAAAAAGACAGGCTCGGTCTGAAATTTTCTACTGGAAGCGCAGAGGAGATGGAACATCTCTTTGGCGGCAGCATCCCGTTTTTACCTGAAGAGAACATAATTAAAAAAGGCGAGGGCGAGATAAATGTAGAGCTTCCCATATTATTAAGAAACCAGTCACAGCAATATATACACTACCTGTATAATCTGATTCTAAGCAGGGAAGACCATGCGTCTGCTCATGCTGCTGCAAGCGAAAATCAGCTCATGACCATAGAGAGGGAATACTTAGAAAATCTTGTATCTATAATAGTCAATATAATCAGATATGAGCGGAGGATAGGCCTTATAAACCTCTTCTGGCTTGCCTTTTCAAAGGACTTTTCAAATATATTAAACGATTATTTCAGCAAAAGAGGCGTTAAAAATAATCTTAAATATCAGATGCACCCCATGATGAGCGGGCTCTTTAATTCTGCAATGAACATCTCCTATCAAAAGGTATCGCAGATAGAAGATAGAATGGTTCAGTTTAATCTTGGCATAAACTTTAATGACAATCTTATCGTAAGCATAATAAATGACCAGCTTCCATTGACAGAAAGCGAGATTAGAAGGATTAATTTGCAGGACATCCTTTCTGAATATAATAAGAGATACTCTCTCACCTTCAAGACCTTTAATGAGATTTATGTAATATTGCACAAGCGTATTAAAAAAGGCCTTGAGGAAAGGGAAAGGCCGCTGATTCAATTAGTCAAAGGGCATTTAAAAGGGATTCCAGAAAACCGCCTGATGGAAGACGCAAGCATAATAAAAATGATATTTAACAGGCATGTCTTAGAATACCTCCTCCTTGATTACGAGGATACAGGCAGAAAGATCTTTTCTAATTCAGCGATTATAAATGCTGCAAAGTCGTTTGAAAACTGGAGCCAGCTCTTTAACGCATTTAAGGATATAATGCATGGTCTTCAAAAAACAGAGATAATTAAAACCATCCAAAAAAAGATAATGCTCTATCCAGTTGAGTCAACAAAAACAAAAGAGGACAAGCTGTTTTCAGAAGGCAGGCTCTACAGATTTACAGGCGCCACTTCAGTAACAAATAATGCAAGGAAGGTTGCAATACTCTTTGCAGATTTGCGGGGATTTACAAAGACATCTGAAAAGGGCTATTCCGAAAGGGAGATTACTTACCAGTTGTACAATGTCTTTGACCCGATTACAGAGATTACATCTAAATTTGGCGGCAGAATAGATAAATTCACTGGTGATGGCGTTATGATAATATACGGAGTCCCGACCCCGAAGGAAACAGACAGTCAGAATGCAATCAGGACAGCAATACTGATTCAAAAGAGATTGGATGACCTGAGAAAGCAGGGCAAGACACACTATCAGATGGGTATCAGCATCCATACCGGCAGGGCATATATTGCAAACTTTATGATAGATGAAAAAAAGAAGGATACGACAATTATTGGAAGAAATGTAAATATTGCCGGCCGGCTCTCTGCTGCAAAGGCCTCTGTGCCGATTGAAAAAGAAGGGCACGAATTTGACGAGATGCTTAACTCACTTGCATACAGCCTTACTGACTCAAGGGAGATAGAAAATTTTAAGGAATATGCATATAAGAAATTTTCAAAGAAAAAGATGGTAGGCGGCGTTGCAGTAGATGAAAACGGCTCTATATACAATACAGGAATAGCTGTAAGCAAGGATGTTGTTGATGACATGAAGAATTCAATCACCTTTGAGGATTCAGGCTCATACAGCGGCACCACCCTGTCTTACTATGATAATGTTATCGGACACAAGGTTGTGTTTGAATATGTCGGCGATGCGATTTTTAAAGGTGTAGATAAATCAATGCCGATTTACAGTGTTATATACCAATAAGGAGAAACACAGATGAAGCGGCTCTGGTCGCCGTGGCGGATGAAGTATATACTAAATAATAAGACAAAGGGCTGTGTATTCTGCAGGATGTCAGAGGAAAAGAGGGATAAAAATAATTATATACTCTTTCGAGGCGAGCATAATTATATAATAATGAATTTATATCTTTATAACAATGGGCATCTGTTGATAGTTCCGTACAAACACACCTCTACTATTGAAAAGCTCAATAAAGCAGAGGCATCAGATTTTATAGAACTCACAGGCAAATCCGTGGCAGCGTTTAAAGAGGCATTCTCCCCTGACGGTTTTAATATCGGGATGAATCTGATGGAGGCAGCAGGCGCAGGCATTGAGGCGCATATCCACATGCACATTGTCCCGCGCTGGAACGGCGACACGAGCTTTATGCCAGTATTATTTGAAACGAGGGTAATACCCGAATCTCTTGATGATACCTATTCAAAACTACTTCCATTCTTTTTAAAGATTTCCAGCGCCCCTGAGCCTCATAAAAAGAAGAAAGGCGCAGGTTCAGGAAAGCAGCTGTAAAACCATGAGCACTACCCCACTCTTAGCACAATATAAAGAGATAAAGGAGAGGCATAAAGACTCAATCCTCTTCTTCAGAATGGGTGACTTCTATGAGATGTTCTATGACGACGCCATAACTGCATCCAAAGTCCTTGAGATAACCCTTACTGCAAGAAACAGGGAAAAGGGAGAGGATGTGCCCATGTGCGGCATACCTTATCACGCTGCCAATGCTTATATTGCAAAGCTGATTAAAAAAGGATTTAAGGTTGCAATCTGCGAGCAGTTGGAAGATGCCCCCTCACCCTCCCCTCTCCCCAATGGGGAGAGGAATTCTTCTTTGTCCCCTCTCCCCTCAGGGGAGAGGGTTAGGGTGAGGGGTCTTGTTAAAAGAGATGTGGTTCGTATTATTACACCTGGCACAGCCATTGACCCATTGCTGCTTGACTCTAAGGAAAATAATTTTATTGCTGCAATATATCCTGTCTTTAAAAAGGCACCAGAGGCAAAAGATATTGAAAGAGCAGGTCTTGCTATTCTTGACATCTCTACTGGCGATTTTTTTATCTCTGAATTTGCCTATGAAGACAAGGCTAAAAACTTAATAGATGAGCTTTCACGCTTCATGCCAAAGGAGGCGCTGATACCAAAGGACATCGAAAAACACCCCGAATTATTAAAGCTGACTGAAAACAACCATATTCTTGTCAATCATTATGATGCATGGCAATTTTCAACTGACAGCGCCTACAAAACACTTACAGGGCATTTCAAAACCCAGTCATTGGAAGGCTTTGGCTGCAAAAAGGAAGACCTTGCAGTAAATGCAGCAGGCGCCATTATATCTTATATAAAAGAGACGCAGAGGGCAGAGTTGTCAAATATCACATTCATGAAGAAGTATAACTCCTCTGATTATATGCTTATGGACAGCGCTACTATAAGAAATCTTGAACTGATAGAGAATATCAGGAGCAGGGAGAGAAAGGGGTCCCTCATCGCAGTAATTGACAAGACAGAGACGCCGATGGGCGCAAGGCTTTTAAAGCAAAGGCTTTTGCAGCCGCTCTCTTCTGTTAAAGATATTCAAAAAAGGCTTGATGCAGTAGGG
>CAKKRA010000276.1 GCA_919902475.1 Nitrospiria bacterium | reverse complement strand
TGAAGATTATAAATACATTAAGGGATAAGGAGCTTTCTGTAAATGAGCTTGCAAGGCGTATTGGCATTACAAAGGCAAATCTTTCCCAGCATCTGTCAATTTTAAGGCAGAGAAGGATTGTTCTGACAAGGCGTGAAGGTGTTACAATCTATTACCGCATTGCGAATCCTAAGGTCTTAAAGGCATTTGATATTATGCGGCAGGTTTTGTTTGAGCAGTTGGCGGAGAACAGAAAAATATTTAAAATCTATGCAGCATCAAAGTAGAGGAGCTTTTATGTCCAAAACAATCACCATCCTTCTTTCAACAACACCCTACAGCTTTGAAAATACACATACAGCAGCAAGGATAGCAGAGGCAGCATTGGCAAAAGGCCATGAGGTTACAATCTTTGCATCAGGTGATGGTGTTCATAATTTTACAAAAGACCAGAAGGCAAAGGGAATACCAAATGCCTCTGATGTTTTCAGCAAATTGATTGAGAAAGGGCTTTCAGTGGAGCTTTGTGGAACCTGCCTTGTATTTCGCGGTATAAAGGAAGATATGTTTTTAGAAGGCGCAAACCCGAGTACATTGAAAAAGCTTTTTGAAATAACAAAAAAATCTAATGTATTTATAAACCTTGGAATGTAGGAGGCAAAGATGTCTGAACTCTGTATCCTTGTCAGGACAGCGCCTTATAGCAAGATAAACGTAGCAGAGGCAGTAAGGCACATTAATGGCGCTGTGAATAATAATGTAAAAACATCTGTGGTTTTTGCAGATGACGGTGTTTATTGCCTGAAAGACAATCAGGACATGGGTGTTTCAGGTTTTACATCCATATCTGCTGCAGTGAAACAGATTATTGGCACAGCAAAGATGTTAGAAGATGAGGGTGATACGCTTAAGATATATACGCACAAAGGCTCTCTTGAGAAATGCGGCATAGGCGCTGATAAGATGTTAAGCGGTTTTGAGGTTGTTGATGACAAAGGATTTGCAAAGGTTGTTGGCAGCGCAAAGACATTGATGATATTTTAAGAGGAGGCAGTATGGCATCATATCTTATATTAATTTCCAGCGCGCCAGGCACAAAAAATTCAGAAAGGGCGCTCTCTCTTGCTGAGGGTGTAAAACAGGATGGCAATAGTATAACTCTATTTTTTATTCAGGATGGTGTGAGAGCTGCTGTTAATACAGGGGCGGTTCAGGAATCAACCCTGCTTAACAAACTTATAGACTCTGGCGTAATATGTTATGTACATGATGAAGATTTAATGTTGAGGGGTTTTGAAAGAGGTTTGCTCTTGCCAAAAGTAGCGCTTGTCGGCTATAATGAATTAGTGGAATTGATGGCAGCAGAAAGTGTTTCAACACTCGGTGCTTTTTAAGGAGGGCTAAACTATGGCAGGCAAGACAATATGTATACTTGGCGGTGGAAGCGGCGGTCTGGTTGTTGCAAATATACTGAAAAAGGAATTAAGCGGTGAGCATAGGATTGTTCTGATAGATAAAGAGAGCTATCACCTCTTCAATCCATCTCTTCTATGGCTAATGGTCGGCTGGAGAAGGCCTGAACAGATGAAAAAGGACCTCAGCATTCTCAAAAGCAAAGGTATAGACTTTATTCAGGCAGAGGTCAACGGTATTGATTTTGACAAACAGACTGTGCTTACCAGCGCTCAAAACATTCAATATGACTATCTTGTTGTCTCATTAGGCGCAGATTTATATCCTGAAAAAATAGCTGGTTTTAAGGAAGGGGCATATAATCTTTATCAGCTTCCTGAGGTAATAAGACTTAGAGACGATCTCACTAATTTTAAGGGCGATAAGGCTGTTGTAATGGTAAGCTCTATCCCTTTTAAATGTCCTGCTGCGCCTTATGAGGCAGCGCTACTTTTAAATGCGTATTTTAAGAGACAGAACAAAAATGTACAGGTTCAGGTTGTATCTCCAGAGCCTCAGCCAATGCCTGTTGCAGGCCCTGCTATGGGTCAGGCTGTTGTTTCTCTCCTTAACATGAGCGGCATTCAATATATTCCGAATACCACAATTAAAACAGTAAAGGCAGATAAAAAAGAATTAGAAACTTTGGATGGGAAGAATATCCCTTACGATATGTTAGTCGGTGTCCCAAGTCACGGCGCGCCAGCAGCAGTAAAGGGCACACCAATTGCTGCTGAGACAGGCTGGATACCTGTGAATGCAAAGAACCTTCAGACAAAGATAGAGAATGTCTATGCCATTGGAGATATTACATCCATCCCCCTTTCTTCGGGAAAGCCGCTGCCAAAGGCAGGTGTCTTTGCACATTTAGAGGCAGAGGTAGTTGCACACAATATTGCAGCTAAGATTAAGAATCAGCCTGCTGTTAAGGAATTTAATGGACACGGATATTGTTTTGTTGAGCTTGGCGATGGAAAGGCAGGGTTTGCAAAAGGGAATTTCTATGCAGAGCCAACGCCTGCTGTATCATTATACAGGCCGGGGAGGCTTTGGCATATCGGCAAGGTATTGTTTGAAAAGTGGTGGATGTGGAAGTGGTTTTAAATCTTCCTTGCCTCAAGCCAGCCCCAGTCAAAATAGCCCATCATGCACTCAGCGCACTTTTTCCACATTACACTTCGCACATTGAGTATCTCATTGCCAATATAATCAACACTAAAAAAGCCTTCATCAACAGCAATGCCGCCGCTATTAGCCTTTTTGCCTTTATAAACAGAATAGACGCCAAGAAGACCGCCTGCAACCTTTACAGAGAATTTTTCCTTTGCCCTCTTTGCCTCCTCAGACTCCTCTGCACAAATGATCTTTACATCCTTTCCCTGCAATGCAAAATAGAGTCTCTTAACAATACTCTTTGGCAGGTTTACCATCCTTACCCTCTTTGATCTTTTTACTGCCTCTTCAATTGCATCAAGGCCATCCTCAGGGTCATAAAGGGTCATGATATTCAAAACATCCATTTCCTCAAGATACATGATGTTCTTGTGCATTTCCATTATGCACCTTGCGCACTTAGAAAAATCAATAGAGCCTATATTTACAATGCCGGATTTGTCCCACCATACATTGAAGATGGAGTTTCTTAAAAAGACCTCTCCCTTTTCAACTACCCTTCCCATGTATGTTCCCTTCATCTCAACAGATGTAAAGCAGACCTGTCCGAGTTCTGCAATCTCTTCGGGTATTGCATCTGACTTATTATGATGTATTTTTATCTTTTTGTCTTTTAGGAATGGTTTTAATTGAATTATCAAATCATAGGGAAGGTTTATCAGCTCAACCACATTAGATGCGGCTATTCCTTCTTTTATTGCCTTTATTCCATTTTCTATCTCAAAGATCTCATCAACCTTTGCTTCAACTAATGCCATTAAAAAAAATGACTCCTTGTCCCAGATTTAGCGATAGGGGTTATCTGGACAAAACTTTAATTATAATCTATGTTTATTATAACTTAAAAAGTGAGAATAACAAAGGGCTTTTTCTAAAACTCCTCATGGCTGACTGCTATCTGCCATTTTTCATAGCAGTCCTTTGGAAGTTCCTGAATAAACTCGGAAGGTTTCAAGATTACATTTCCAACATTATATCTTGTTGTGAGAATCGGATAGGAAATATAAAGGTCTGTCTTTGCCCTTGTTGTTGCAACATAAAACAGCCGGCGCTCCTCTTCCATTGCGGCTTCATTTCCGTAGCTTCTGGATATGGGAAAATTGCCCTCTGCTGCCCAGATGATAAATACAACCTTCCATTCAAGGCCTTTAGCGCGATGCACAGTGGTTAATGTTACAGCCTGCTTTTCTCCTGTGTCGCCTGCCAAAATCTCCTCTGTCTTGATGCCCTCCTGAAGCGCTATCTCACTTAAAAATTTATTTAAAGAATCATACTGAACTGCAAAATTTGACAGCTCCTCAAGGTCTCCTGCACGATCATAATAATTTGCAAATGCCGCCTGAAGGTATTTTGTGTAGCTCTCCTCCATAATTATCCTTATCATCTCAGCAGGGTTTTCTTGTATAGATGAGTGAAAGAGCCTCTCCATTCTCCTGTAAAACTCAGGCCATGCCTCTTTAGCGCCTCTCGGAAGGAGACGGTATATCTTGTCAGAAATGAGTGCAGAGAGTGGATTCGCCTCCTTTGATATCTCATCCCAAATATTTGATGCTGTCTTTGAGCCTATACCTACATTTAATTTTAATATCCTCTTACATGATAATTCGTCAAAGGAATTATGAACAAACCTTAAATGAGCAATAACATCCTTTATATGCGCCTGCTCAAAGAACCTTAAGCCAGAACGTATCTCAAAGGGGATGTTTCTTTTTGTAAGCTCCATCTGAAGCTCAACAGAATGATAATGCGCACGGTATAAGACTGCCATCTCATTTAATGAATAACCCTCGTCAACAAGCTCTATAATCCGCTGAGTTACAAACTCTGCCTGCTGGTGTGCATTGTTCAGCGGCACAACTATTGGAATCGGGCCGTTTGATTTTATGCTGTGCAGCTCCTTTGGAAACTGATGGATGTTATGCTTTATGCTTTCATTGGCAAGATGGAGTATCTGAGGCGTGCTTCTGTAATTTGTCTCAAGCTTAAATATCTGAACATCAGGATACCGCTCTTTAAACGCAAGTATATTTCTGAATTCAGCCCCCCTGAAAGAGTATATGCTCTGCGCATCATCGCCTACTACCATAAGATTTTTGTAATGGCTCGCCATCTCATCAATAATATCAGACTGCAGCTTGTTCGTGTCCTGAAATTCATCAACAAGTATATGCTGAAACTGCGCTGCAAGCCGCTCTTTAATCTTTGGCTGCTCTTTTAAAAGCCTGTGCCAGTTTAAAAGAAGGTCATCAAAGTCCATGAGATTAGCCTTCTGTTTTTTTTCTTTATATGTCTTAAGCGCCTTTTCAATCTCAGGGGTTAGTTCCTCAAGATAAGGATACTGCTCAGAGATTGTATCTGCTATCTCCTTTTCACAATTTACTGAGAGGCTGCCAATATTCTCCAATATGCCGGCCTTTGGAAATCTTATTGCCTTAGTATCAATGCCTGATTCAACAATACAGTCAGAGAGCAAGTCCTTTGCATCTTCATTATCAAGGATTGTAAAATTAGATTCATAGCCAAGCGCCTTTGCATATTTGCGTAGAAGAAGGTTTCCAACATGATGAAATGTCCCGCCCCATATCCCTTTTATTTTTCCTGATAGGAGCATCTCTACCCTTTGCAGCATCTCCCTTGATGCACGGTTTGTAAAGGTGACAATTAGGATTTGCGAAGGGTTGAAGCCTCTTTCAATAAGATATGAAACTCTATAGGTCAATGTCCTTGTCTTTCCGCTCCCAGCGCCAGCAAGCACAAGGAGAGGCCCGTCACCTGCTGTAACAGCATCGTACTGCTGCTCATTTAACTCCTTCTTATAGTCAATGGAGGTTTTGATATGATGCTTTTCTGTTTTTAGGATGTATTGTTTCATTTGTTAATCATGGAATAGTTTGCAAATTATAGGATTTTATATCTTTTAATGTCAAGGCATCTTTCTGAAAAGCAGCAATATATTGATATTTATTCTTATCTTTTATATAATAAAGATTACTAATGCAAACGTACTAAATAATGTTACAGAATTCTCCTTAATCCCCCTTTTCCAAATCGGGAGATTTCCCCTCTCTCAAGAGGGGATTAATGGGTGTGTTATCCCTCTTTAGCAAAGAGGGGTTAGAGCCTGCCCCTGCATGTATTAAGCAGGGGGGAGACTTTATAAATGTAATAATACTTTTTGTGTTTGTATTAATTTGCTGGAAATATAGAGGGATATTATGAGGCATCAATTTCTATTAATTATTCTTATAGTTAGTATGGGTTATGCACTGAGCAGCTCAAATATTAATCTTAATAAAGCCGAGGCGTCAAATACACTGCCTGTAGCAAATGTGGTTTTAGTAAAGGTGCGCGGCATTGCTAATTCTTATTCTTTTTCTGTTGAGATAGAAAGCCCTGATAAGGGA
>CAKKRA010000275.1 GCA_919902475.1 Nitrospiria bacterium | reverse complement strand
ATTGGCATTCTCGCCTTCCCTTGCAATACCTATTACATCCTGATCTATCATCTCTGTAACTGTAATCCTCTGCTTCTCAAGGACGCGCTCAATCTTTTTTATCCTGTCCCTTGTTCTTGCTGCCTCTTCAAAATTTAATGCCTCAGACTCTCTCTCCATCTTTTCATGCAGGGATTTCAAAAGCTCCTTGTCTTTACCCTCTAAAAACAGCCTCGCATCTTTAACAATCTTCAAATAATTCTCTTTACTAATCTTGCCGCAGCATGGGGCAAGGCATCTGCCTATCTGATAATTCAGGCACGGCCTTTCATCTTTGCCGTCAATATTCTTTTTACACTTTCTTAAGGGAAATATCTTGTTTATAACAACAAGTGTCTCTCTTAATGCATTAGCAGGGACATAAGGGCCAAAATATAGCGCCTTATCCTTTTTATAGCGCCTGACAATGGAAAAGCGAGGAAAGTCCTCGTCTGCAGACAGTTTCAAATACGGATAATTTTTATCATCCCTTAATATAACATTATATTTAGGTTTATGTTTTTTTATAAGATTATTTTCAAGGATTAATGCCTCAAGATCAGAGCTTGTAACGATCCATTCAATATCTGTTACCTGCTCTATCATAGAAGATGTCTTTACTGTAAGATTCGCACCCTTCTGGAAATATGAACGGACCCTGTCTTTCAAAGAGCCTGCCTTGCCGATGTATAAGATTTCGCCATTGGCATCTTTCATTATATAGACGCCGGGAGAATCAGGGAGGTTAGTCAGTTTCGCTTTTAAGACCTCGAATTCCATAAATATTATATTAACATATATAAATATTGTTGTAAAATATTTGGATATAAAACAAAAGGGCAGCCAAATGGCTGCCCTTTTAAAACAAAATATGTTTCCTGTTTTTTTTATATTCTTAGAAGCCCAGGCTCAGCACCTGCTCAAATGCCCATGCTGCGTCTGTCTTTACAGTATCTGTTGAATTGACTGTCTCGTAATGGTCTCCTGGCATAAAATAGCCTGCAAGGAATGTCCATTTCAGATTCTTGTATATCTGATACCCAAAGTTCAAATCAACCTCAAAGCCTATGTTCTTCTTCTGGCCGGCATAATTCTCTTCTATTGACATCAGGTAGAAGATATCCATTCCTACGCTCATATCCTTCATTGGCGTAGCGCCAGCGCTAACATTGATATACATAGTATTATTTAAACCAAAGTCGCCGGCTCCAAGTGTGCTGTTTCCTGTTTTCTGGCCTACTATATCTTCATACACCATTGTGTAACCAAAGTTGTTAAAGTTAATATAGCCTTCATTTTTATTATTTGTTGATATTTTGTCGCCAGAACCGTATCCAAAATTAAACTTAGCCTCTACAATATCAGCAATGCCGTAGGTTGCGCCGAGAAGCAATGCAAAACCGCCGGCTGTTACATCAGTTAATGCCGGGCTTGCATAATCATAAAGGGTGCCTGCCTGAAAGTCAAATTCAAATTTATAGCCAAGGCCAAAATCCAATGCGCCGTCTGCTGCAAGCATAAAATTGTAAAGGCTTCTATCAAATCTATCAGCGTCAGTAGCTCCAGCAACAAATGCCTTGCCAGACCTTGCCAGATAAGATAAATTAAACCCTGCAGTATTTTTTGGCATAAAGGTATAGCTTGCCATTAATACATACAGGTCTGTATCTGAAGGGTTCCCATTGGCTGCTGTCTCGGAAAATTTAAATGAGCCAAAGCCAACCATCAGCTCTTTAATCGGCGAAGATGAAATCAATAAGCCGTCAGAACCCCAATAGGAAGTATCTACCCATATACTATGGCCAAGGACAAGTGGAAAATGCCCGATCTTGATGCCTACCGGTGTCTTTGGAATCATAAAATCAATATAGGCATATCTGAACTGAATTGAGTTAAATGATTCATTTTCAAACATCATCTGGTTGGATGCGTTATCACCACGGTTAGTGCCCCATGCCTGAAAACCGTCAGAACCTCTGCTCTGCAATTCTACATATCCGCTTAATCCCTCTGCAATCTTTGCATCTAACCACAGGTTCATCTTCTGTTCCCATAATGCAACGCTGCCGCTTCTGTCGTTGTTTAAGTCATCATTATTCTGACGCCATCTGCCTCTGACATCAACTGTCCCGCCAACTGTTGTTCCAGCAAGCGCGTCAGCAGACGCTGCAAACATCATTAAAACACTAAAAAACAATCCTAAGATTTTTTTCATTGAACCTCCTCCTTATTATTTTCCCCTCTCCATAACCCTCTCCCCAAAGGGAGAGAGAAGAGTAATAGGCAACAAAATTGTTGGAAACATCTCCTAACAAAAAGAGGGTTTCCCCCTTACGAAGAAAACCCTCATAGTTTTTTAGTAGTGGCAGGTTTTAAACCTGCCACTACATAATTGGTGTTCTATTATCATTTTTTTTAGAACTTCAGGCTAAGCTTCTGCTCAAATGCATAAGCTGCATCTACTGTCTTGGTGCTGTCAGTTTCTGTTGGAAGTTTCTCATAGTGGCCGCCTGGTATAAAGTAGCCTGCCAAGAATGACCATGCAAGATTCTTATAGATGTTGTATTTGAATGTTAAATCAAACTCGTAGCCAATGTCGTTCTTCTGCTTCTTTATATTTTCCTGTACTGCAAGGAGATAAAAGAAATCAAGCCCAACACTCATATCCTTTATTGGTGTTACACCTGCGCCGAGCTTTGCATACATGGTGTTCCATAAACCAAAGTCAGTGCCTCTTGAAGTTGTATGCGGCAATCCTCCTGTGGTTCCTAATGTGCCAGCAGCCCTTTTCTGACCTACGATATCCTCATAAATCATTGTATATCCATAGTCATTAAAGTTTACATAACCTTCATTTGTCTTGCCCCAATCTGTACATGCAGAATAATCTGCTGCTCCAAATGTATCGCACTTGTCGCCACTGCCATAGGCTAAATCCATGCCAACCTTTGCAATATCTGCAATTTTGAAATCTACACCGAGAAGCAATGCTATACCGCTGCCTGATATGTCATTCATTGCTGCACTTTCATAATCATAAAGGTTGCCAGTCTGCAGATCTACCTCAAATTTATAGCCAAGGCCAAAATCCAATGCACCGTCTGCTGTGATCATGAAATTCCAAAAACCCATATCATACTGCCCAGCAGTGCCGCCGCTGATGTCTCCCTTGCCAGCTCTGGTTAAATAGTTTACATTTACACCTGCGCTGTTCTTTGGCATAAAGGTATAGATAACGTGCAAGCCATACATGTCTACATCTGAGAAGATGCCATTGGTTGCTGTCTCCAGGCCCTTTATTGTGCCGAGGGCAATCATTAACTCCTTAATTGGCACAGCATAAATCATAAGGCCGTCTGAGCCCCAGATCTTTGTATCTGCCCAGATGCTATGACCGACAATAACCGGCATATGACCGATTTTCATGCCTACTGGTGTGCCAGGAACCATGAAATCGATATAAGCGTAGCGGAACTGAGCAGTTCCAAATGCCTCGTTTTCAAACATCATCTGGTTGGATGCGTTATCACCACGGTTAACGCCCCAGTTAAACCAACCCTTTGATGCGCCATTTCCAGTCTGCAACTCAATATAGCCTTTTAGCCCCTCTGCAATCTTTGCATCTACCCAGAGGTTTATTTTTTCCTGCCATACTGTGTAGTTACCGCTTCTGCTGCTGTTTAAATCATTGTTATTCTCTCTCAACCTGCCTCTTACGTCAATTGTCCCGCCGACCTCTGTTGCGGCATAGGACTCGGCTGCAAACATCACAGCCATCAAAACTCCAAGTAATAC
>CAKKRA010000274.1 GCA_919902475.1 Nitrospiria bacterium | reverse complement strand
AAAATAGAAGAACAACTGCCTGCCAATGCCACAATAATAACAGACTCTACTGCCATAAGGACAGGAGACAACCTATGCTGGACAATAAATATAACAACCAATGAAACAAAAGAGATAACATACTACCTCATTGCCCCTGATACAGCAAACATAATCTTAAATACAAACATATACTATCTATCAACATCCACCAGCAACTATGAACTATACGACCAGATTCAGATAAACATAAATATCAAAAACAGCATAACGCAAATAACAGCGCCAGCCATAGAAAAACTAAACAGCCTGACATTAACAGACAAAAAGACAGATGAAGAAAGGCAGGATATAATAAACATCCTTACAGAACTACAAAACCAGACAATACCAGCAGAAAAGAAGGATGCGAACAAGGCATGGGAAGAGGCAATAAAGAAGACCATTAAGGCAATAGAAAAACTCAAAGAAATCAAAGAGCAGTTGCAAAAAACAAACTCCCTTGACACAAACACCGAAAAGACCATCACAGAAATCCGTCTGCTCTTGGATGAATTACTGATGCTTGCTGAGATTAAATGGTATGGGAGCAGGTAGGGGCATAAAGAATTAATTTTTTTTAATCAGGGCTTTACAATATAGGCAGTATATGCTATATTTTTATTGTCCTAAAGAAAGGAGGGAAAGATGAAAAGATTATTAACGGTTTTAGCAGTAGTGGTCATCACCCTTTTTCTGTCAACACCGCTTCCTGCCCAGGAGGAGCTTTTTGACACAAAGGCAGCAGAGGAGCACTTTAAAAAAGGGCTTGAGCTCTACTTTCAAAAGGAATACTCTGTTGCAGCAAAGGAATTCAAAGAGACAGTCAATATCAATCCTAATGCTGCAAAGGGCTACTATTTTCTCGGCTACTCCTACTACAAGCTCGGCATGATGAAGGATGCGAATGAGGCATTTGACCAGGGCTATCAAGTAGACCCGTACTATTCACCAATGCCGCCTGCGGCGCCAGCAGAAGGCATAAAGACGCAGTAGGGGATTTTACAAGTAGATATCTTGCTGCCCTTTCTCTCTTGGTTTAATCTTGTCTGCCTTTGCTGCAGTATAGATTACAGGCATCTTATAATAGTCAAGCCATTCCTTCAATATATCTCTTGATTTGCTTTGACAAAAAAGCATTATTCTGTTAATTTCATTTTATGCTGGAGCACAATCTCATAAATAACCTTACTCAAATGAAAACATGAAGCGATATTTATTTATCTTACTTTTTTGCCATTCTATTATTCTATTAGCAGGCTGTGCGCCAAAGCCGGTAATTATAGACAAGCCGCTTACAGAGCTTATTCAGCCTGAGACATCACCGCAGAGGGCTGCATCATTAAGGCTTACAGAGGATGGCAAGGCATATCTGCAAAGCGGGAACCTGATAAAGGCTTCAGAGGCATTGGAAAAGGCAATCACGATTGATACCTCAAATCCTTATGCATACTATTACTTTGCAAGGCTCCGTTCTGAAAAAGGGGAATATAAGCAGTCTCTTGGTCTGCTGTCAAAGGCAGAGATATTATTTAAGGATAATCAATTTTGGCTTTCAAATGTCTATTCATTGATAGGCAGAAACCACGAGTCTCTTTTTCAGTATAATGATGCCCAAAAAAAATATGAACAGGCATTAAAACTAAATGAAGAAAATATAGAAGCAAGGGAAGGAATGGAGAGGATAGGGAGGTGAGCCATGCTTTCAAATTATATTACAGAGGTTAAAGAAACAGTTGCATCCAAAAAAGAGATTGATATAAAGGAAAGGAATGAGCTAATTGAATTATCAAAAAAGGTGTTGAATAAGAACTTTGAGATATACAGATGGAATGCAAACATAAACGGCATTGTCATCCAGCTTCAGACCAATTCCTATCACCTTTATAATTTCTGGGTTGAAAACTGGTATGCTGCGCCAAGGAGTCAAACAGTCCTGCCCCATGGCTACATTTATGCAGTTGTTGGAGTTGAAGGCTACAAACCCTCTGCATATTATAATCCAGACACAAAGACCGCCATATTTATCAATACTGAATATTACGGCCAGTGCAAGAGCTGGGCGCTCGGCATTGCAGCGGACATACTTGAGGCACAGCATAATATACATTCTATTCACGGTTCCTGTGCTGTGGTGAGCGGCAAAGGTATTGTGATTATTGCTCCAACAGGCGCGGGAAAGAGCACGCATAGCTGGGGGCTTTTAAAATTATCTACTGGAAAGATACTATCAGACGACTGGATATTCCTTCAATACAAAAAGGGCCTTGCAATGGCGGATGTATCAGAGAAGAAGTTTTATCTGAGGACAGATATGATAAAGAGTTTCCCTGAGCTAAAACCGCTATTTAAAAGGTGCAAGTGTGAGAATGTTGCTAATGATGATTTTACTGCATTTGAAAATGCAAGGGCAATATTAAATCCTGAATGGATTGCAGGGCCTGATAAGTTTATAGACAGGGCAGTTATAAAGGCGTGTGTGCTTTTGCGAAGGGATGATAAATCCCCTGCAGAGCAAAAGCTGTCTCCTGATGAGGCTATTGAGATACTTGAGGAAGGGAAGTCTCAGATGCTGCCCGGGGCAGGCGGCAAGATCGGCTCATTCAAAAGCGTGCCGTATTATAATCCGCATCTTATGGTGAGGAGGCAAAATATTCAGAGGCATTTTTTTGAACAGCTCTTTGATGCAGCCCCTTGTTATATATTAAACACAGGCATAGAGCCTGTGGAAAAGACGCAGGACAGGATAAGAAAGATATTGATGGATGCATAAATTTCGGTTCTTGACAACCTATTTTAATAATGTTATTTTTTGCCTTATTTGAATCAAGGTCAGTATTCCTAAAGGGGGTATAAATATGAAAACACCATATAAACTGCTTCTGTTCTTATTCCTATTATCCTTTTTTTCAGCCTGCGCAAAAAAAGAGGATGTTATAAAAATCGGCACAGCAGGGCCTTTTACAGGCGATCAGACAAGGATAGGACAGGACATGAAAAATGGTGTTGAGCTTGCTGTTGCTGAATGGAATGCAAAAGGCGGTGTTCTCGGCAAAAAGATAGTTCTGCTATCAGAGGATGACAGGCACGATCCAAAGGAGGCTGTTGCAGTTGCAAATAAACTTGTCAGTTCAAGCGTAGTCGGCGTAATAGGCCATCTAAACAGCAGCTGCACAAAGCCAGCGTCGCGCATTTATAATGAAAAATCTGTTCCAATGATTACGCCTGCGTCAACTAACCCGGAGATTACAAAACAAGGCTACAATAATGTATTCCGCACCTGCGGCAGGGACGACCAGCAGGGGACAGAGCTTGCTAAGTTTGTTGTTGATGTATTAAAGAAAAAAAGGGTTGCAGTGCTTCATGACAAGACAACTTACGGACAGGGGCTATCAGAGGAATTTAAAAAGTCTGCTGGCAATAAGATAGAGGTTGTGGTGTCTGAAGGCGTAACTCAGGGAGATCAGGATTTCAAACCTGTCCTGACAAAGGTCAAGTCTGTAAATCCAGAGGTAATCTTCTTTGGCGGCATGCACACAGAGGGTGGACTTATCATCAAGCAGGCAAAGGAGCTCGGCATAAAGGCGCCTGTGATAGGTGGCGACGGTCTCTATGGCTCAACCCTTCTTGAGGTTGCAGGTCCTGCTGCAGAGGGCTCTTACATGGCATTCTTTACGCCAACAGCAGAGACAGAGATTGGAAGGAATTTTGTCAAGAACTACACTGCAAAATATGGAGAGATAGAGACTTATGCACCTTATGCGTATGATGCAGCAAATATTTTATTAAAGGCAATAGCAGAATCAAAGACAACTGACGGCAGGAAACTAATTGACGCCATCCGCAAGATGAAATATGAAGGGGCTGTTGGAACCATTGAATATGATGAGAACGGCGATATCAAAAAGGCAGGGTATGCAATCTATACAGTAAAGGACAAGAAATTTATTCCTTACGATAAGGTTAAGTAGTTTTTATGCTCCTTCAGCAGATAATCAACGGCCTTACCATTGGAAGCGTTTATGCGCTGATTGCGCTGGGTTATACAATGGTCTATGGCATACTTCAGCTTATAAACTTTGCCCATGGCGAGATATATATGATTGGCGCATACATGGGCATAATCGCCATCAGCTTTTTCATCTATCTTGGCCTGCCAGAAATAAGCATTGCTCTAACATTAATACTCAGCTTTCTTGTCGCAATAATTTTTACAGGCGCATACGGCATAACATTAGAGCGGATTGCCTACAGGC
>CAKKRA010000273.1 GCA_919902475.1 Nitrospiria bacterium | reverse complement strand
AGGGCTTTCCATAAAGAGGCTCGGCGATATATTAAATACAAAACCTGAGCCAGCTATGAACCCGACAAAGGCAAGGCTTCCTGCAATAAAAGGCAATGTGAGGCTTGAGGGTGTAAGATTCAGATACAGAATAGACGGGCCTGAGATATTAAGAAATGTTTCATTTGATATACAACCTGGCATGACCGTCGGGGTTGTGGGAAGGAGCGGCTCAGGAAAAAGCACACTGGCAAAGCTAATACAGAGGCTCTATATACCTGAGTCTGGCAGGATACTTATAGACGGCGTTGATATCTCCCTTGCAGACCCTGCATGGCTGAGGAGGCAGATAGGCGTGGTGCTTCAGGAGAATTTTCTTTTTAACGGGAGCGTGAGGGATAATATTGCTATACACTATCCTTCTGCAAATATGTCTGACATAGTAAGGGTTGCGCATTTGGCAGGGGCGCATGAGTTTATCCTTGAATTGCCTGAAGGATATGATACCATGGTTGGCGAGAAGGGGACAGCCCTGTCAGGGGGCCAAAGACAGAGGGTTGCCATAGCAAGGGCATTACTAATGAATCCCAGATTATTGATATTTGATGAGGCGACATCTGCACTTGATTATGAATCAGAAAGGATTATACAGAGGAATCTAAGCAAGATATGCCAGGGGAGAACAGTAATCATAATAGCCCACAGGCTCTCTACATTAAGGGATGCGAATAGGATGATAGTAATTGATAAAGGCGCTATTATGGAATACGGAAGCCATGATGAACTTATTAATAAAAAGGGGCTATATTATTATTTATACAGTCAGCAGGAGAGGCAATAACTACAGGCAATAGGCTATAGGCGATAGGCAAGAGGCGAGTGGCTAATATGGATTCCTGCCAGAGGCACGCAGGAATGACAGAAAAGACTGGATTCCTGACAAAAACTTTCAGGAATGACATACTAACAATAAGGTCATTCCCGCTGAGTCTCTGGGCGGGAATCCATAAAATCTGGATGCCTGACAGAAACATTCAGGCATGACATAAAACATGGGTTCCTGCTAAATACATGCAGGAATGACAGGAAGGATGTGTATGATTAAACAATTTAAAAATATCTTTAATAATGACAACCTTGAATACGAATTTCTTCCCCCAGTGCTTGAGATAGAGGAGACGCCGCACTCTCCTTTATCACGGGTGTTGATCTGGATAATCCTTATCATTGTGATTTTGACCTTTCTCTGGTCATATTTTGGCCATGTGGATGAGGTGGCAGTTGCGCAGGGAAGGGTTATACCTGATGGCAAGATTAAGGTAATACAGCCGATAGAGATAGGGGTAATAAGGGCCATCCATGTTAAAGAGGGGGAGAGGGTAAAGGAGGGGCAGCTTTTAATAGAGCTTGACCCGACAATTAAAGAGGCGGATGTTGCAAGCACAATAAAGACACTCTCTATTCACAGGTCAGATAAAGAAAGGTTGATAGAGGAGTTAAATGGGGAAAGTAAATCAGTTGTCAGCCGTCAGCCTTCAGCTTTCAGCAAAAACAAATACGAAAAACAAGAGGCAAAAGAGATATCTGAATTGCAGAAAAAACTAAAAGATGCGAGGAAGTCAGAGTATAAGGCAAAGGAGGAGGCGCTCCTGCTTGTTATTTCCCAGAAGGAGAGCGCATTTCATGCAGCAGGGGCAATTGTAACAAAGCTTGAAAAGACATATACAATATTAAAAGAGCAGGAGGCAGCATACAAAAACCTTTATGAGCAGGGCTACCTTGCAAAGATGGAGCTGCTTGACAAACAGAGGGATCTCTATTCCACTGAACATGAACTTGAGGCGCAGAAGAAGATAGCAGATCAGGCAAGGAATGGCCTTGAGGAGGCAAAGAAAAATCTTGATGCCCTTAAGATGGAAAGGAAGAAGGGGATACTTGGTGAGATTTTTGAAAGGGAGAAGAGTATTGCTGCCATGAAGGGAGAGGCTGTAAAGGCAAAAAAGAGATACGAATTTGAGAGAATAACCTCTCCTGTAGACGGGGCTGTTCACGGATTGTCTATATATACCATTGGCGGTATTGTAACCCCTGCCCAGCCTATTGTAACAATTGTTCCAGAGGGAACGCCTCTTATCATAGAAGCAACTGTATTAAATAAAGACATCGGATTTGTAAAAGTGGATCAGGAGGCTGAGATTAAGCTTGACACCTTCCCATTCCAGAAGTATGGGACGATTAAAGGGAAAGTGGTGTCAGTAAGCCCTGATGCCTTTGATGATGAAAAGCTCGGGCCTGTTTATAGGATTAGGGTAGGGTTAGAGAAATTAAATATGTTTGTTAATGGTAAAAATGCCTCAATCTCCCCTGGTATGACTGCAACTGTTGAAGTGAAAACAGGCAAAAGAAGGATAATAGAGTTCTTTCTCTCGCCAATCATTAAATATTCCAATGAGAGCCTGACATTAAGGTAGGCAAAAAGAGATAATGTCTATCAAAATAGAATAATCATAGAGAAAAAGTTTTTACCACATCTCATAAAATAATTACCTAAAAAGAGAAAAGTTTTTCACATAAAACTGTATCTGCCTAAAAGATATTTTTGCACCTCAAAATTATCCACATAAAATATTCAATAATCTCAACATATTACATCACTAAAAAAATATCCTCTTAAACATGCCTTAGCTGGCCTGTTATTTGCATAATATTTATATCAAAGGGGAATTATTCATTAAAATAAATCTTATTATGAAACGAGGAGATGTGCAGCGATGAAGAAGGGGTTAATATTATTAATAGCTTTATTCTTAATTATCTCAGTAAGTTTTGCAGGCAATATTTCAATGGCTGATTCTCAGTCCAAAACCAGCAGTGAATCTATTTCATTGCTTTTATCTGGTTCTGTCCTTATAGTGGTTGGAATACTTACAAGAAAGAGGTTGATGAAAAAATAAGATGAGTTCAACCTCTAATTCAATATTATGCAGAGGTAAGAGATATTTAAAGATGAAATATTCACGTCTGATTTTTTCACTCCTTTGGTTAAAGACTATTTTAAAGATTAAGAACATCCTTCCAAGTTAAGCATACAAAGCATATTTACTTCGCAATCATGTTATATCCTGTAATCCAAAATATTACCTAAAAAACACAAAATGTGTAAAAAATTTCCTATTTATGGTATAATTGCTTCTAAAAGTGCTATTTCTATTAATCCCTTATTATTACAATATACAATTTAATTTGAAAAAGAGTAGCACAATTCCCTGTTTTCTTAAATAGTTATGAAAAGATATAGAAATATTTTCTAAAATTATAGAAATTCTATGCTCATTGGTATAGAGATTGCTTAATAAATACAAAGAGGAGTTTTTATGAAGCCTAAAAAGGAAACAATCCTGATAATTGATGATGAAAAAGATATGCGTTTTTATCTTGAGAATCTTATGACATCTTTTGGTTATAATACTGCTTCTGTTGGGTCTGGCCATGAGGCATTAGAGAAGGTAAAAATCATAAATCCATCCCTGATAGTCCTTGATTTAATGATGCCGGAAATGGATGGCATTGAGGTATTGAAAAGACTAAAAGAGATTAACGGAGATATTCCAGTGATAATGCTTTCTGCGCATGGGCACACTGATAATGTTGTAAAGGCAATGAAGATAGGGGCATCGGATTTTATAAATAAGCCTTTTGAGCCTGAGGTTATTGAGATTACAATCAGCCAGGTATTGGAAAGAAAGAACCTCCTCATTGAAGTGAGACGTTTAAAAGAGGAGATTAACAAGCAGTCAAGGTACGACCTTGTCTTTAGCAGCAGCAAGAAGATGACAGATATAAGATCTATTATTGAGCAGGTTGCTGAGACAAATATAACTGTCTTGGTCAGGGGTGAAAGCGGAACAGGTAAGGAGCTTGTTGCACGGGCTATACATACGACATCTCTTCGCCGTGACAAACCATTTGTAAAGGTATTATGCACTGCCCTTCCTGACAACCTTCTTGAAAGCGAACTATTTGGCTATGAAAAGGGCGCCTTTACAGGCGCGATAAGGAGAAAACCCGGTAAATTTGAACTTGCTAATTCAGGGACAATTTTCTTAGATGAGATCGGTGATATGCATCCATCGCTTCAGTCAAAATTGCTGCAGGTGCTTCAGGACGGAGAATTTGCAAGGATAGGCGGCGAAAGTGATGTTAAGGTTGATGTAAGGGTTATTGCTGCAACCAATAAAGACCTTGACAAGGCTGTAAAGGATGGGAGCTTTAGGGAAGATCTTTTTTATCGGCTGAATGTGGTGAGCATTGTTATTCCGCCGCTCCGCGAGAGGAAGGAGGATATCCCGTTTCTTATAGAGCATTTTTTGAATAAGTACAATACTCAGTATAATAAGGACCTTAAAAAACTTTCAGATGAAACAATGGCGCGTTTTACGGAATATAACTGGCCCGGAAATGTCAGGGAGCTTGAGAATATGATAAAGAGGGTAGTGATATTGGGTAATGAAAAGACAGTATTGACAAGATTTAAAGGCTTAGATATTCAAACAGATATTCATTATAATGAGAATCAGATGCCCAAAATAGCCGGAGCTGAGCAGAAAGCAATACCAGGTAATGGTTTTTCGCTAAAATCCATAAATAAAAGGGCGTTAGCTGAGGTTGAAAAGGAAGCAATCAAAGATATTCTATACAAAACACACTGGAACAGGAGAGAGGCTGCCCAGATGCTCAAGATTAGCTATAAGTCTCTTTTAAACAAGATAAAGGAATATGAATTGGACAAGGTTTAATGCCTAAGGGGGTGGCATATGTTTGATTTTAAGACAAACGTATTAAAGGGTGATGTCTTTGAATATCTCCTTGATCTGGAGATTAAAAAGGCAATGAGGTATCAATATTTTTTCTCACTTCTGATTATTGAGCCTGACTTAAGAGAGGATATTCATAATGAGGCTGATATCATAAAGACAATTGCAGAGATTATAATCGATGAGGTGCGTATTACAGATACAATTGGAAGAATGGATGGGAATAATTTTTATGTGATACTTCCTCACGCAGAAACAAGCTGCACTTTAACAGTTGCGGAAAGGATAAGGAACAGGGTAGAAAGCTACACCTTTTCAAAGAATAATGGCGCGGTTAAGAAGACAATAAGCATCGGAGCCGCATGTTTCCCGACCCATTCAAATGAGTTAAGAAAGCTTGTGAACAATGCAAATGAGATGATAGGCAGGGCAAAGGATGCAGGTGGAAACAAGGTCTGTTTGCCTAATTAGAAATATATGGAGAAGAGTACAATGTTTAATAAAGCAATAATATTAATAGCAATGGGGTTTATGATACTTACCTTTGGCTGTTCAAAAAAGGTTGTAAAGAGCGAGGATGCAATAGGTGAGGAGATATCTGTAAAGCAAGCATCAGAATCAAAAGCATCAGCAGAAGAGGGCTTCCCGCTGAGAGAGAAGTTTAACAAGGTAAAGTATATAGATATTGAGGCGCTCAACCGTGAATATGAAAAAACGATCATTGTTGATGTGCGCTCAAAGATAGAATTTGATGTCATTCACATCAACAAAGCTTTTCACATACCTGTTGGTACGAACCTGTTCATCAAGAATCTGGAAAAGGTCCGTGAAAAATCGGGGTCAATTCCGATCGTTTTCTATTGCAACGGCCGGACATGCGCCAAGTCATACGAAGCCGCCGAATATGCTATGGAAGCAGGGTTCCTGAATGTATATACATATGACGGGGGTGTCTCCGAATGGACCAATGCCCATTCAGCAAAAGCGACCCTGATGGGGAAGACCCCGGCTCCTCTGGAAAAGCTTATTACCCATGAGATGCTGGCAAAAAGAAAAATAAGCTTTTCGGAATTTAAAAAGAAAGCGGAAAATCCACATGCAATTGTAGTTGATGTTAGGGAGCCGTTTCAGCGTAAAAATATTCCGCAAATCCCACAGCTCAGAAACATACCTTCGGACAGGCTTGTGGAAATGATTGCAGAAGGCGAGTTAAAGGGAAATCAGCTGTTAATCTTGGATGCTGTTGGAAAACAGATAGAATGGATTCAGTATTATCTTGCACAGCATCAGTATACGAATTACTACTTTCTGGAAAAGGGGGTTTTGAGTGCAGAAGAGGCAGGCAGGGCCATATCGGCTGATGAATATGTTATAGGTTCAGAGGATGTCCTTGAGATATTGGTATGGAGAAATGAGATGCTCTCCCGTCCGAGAATAGTGGTGAGGCCTGATGGAAAGATATCTCTGCCGCTGATTGGAGAGATACCTGCCGCAGGTTTTACAGCGCTACAATTAAAAGAAGAGATTGAAAAGAGGCTTAAGGAATATCAGGAGCTTCCAACTGTTACAGTAATAGTATCAGAGATTAACAGCTATTACATCTATATACTTGGTGAGATCGCAAAGCCTGGGAGGTATCAGCTTAAGAGTAATATCTCTGTGCTGCAGGCGGTTACTTTAGCAGGCGGATTTACAAACTGGGCGTCTCCAAACAGTATGGTTGTTTTAAGAAGGAATGGCGAGAAGGAAGAAAAGATAAAGGTGCGGTACAAGAAGATAATCTCAGGCAGCAGGCCTGAGGATAACATCATATTGAAACCAGGTGATACAATAATTATCCCATAAGAAAGGTGGAATTGGTCTTTGATATTTAATATAGCGAGGTTTTGGGCCGCAGTTCTTTTAATATCTTTTTTTATTCCAGCAGCCGCAGATGCGAGAATTGATTACACAGTAGTTCCCCGTTTATCAATAGAGGGGAGGTATTCTGACAATTACTATAATAGAGAGAAAGATTACAATTTAGGAAAATTCGAGGATGATGCCGTGTTAATGACAGTCTCTCCCGGGATACTTTTATCCCTGATTACAAGGAATACTACTTTAGACTTAGACTACAACCTTAATAGCAGAGGCTATTTCATAGAAAGAGAGGATGACAGGTTTGAATATTATAATCAAAGGGGGAGCGGCATTTTCAGGGCTAATATTCTGAGAGATTTTAGCATCTTATTAAGGGATGAGATTATAAAGGATGAGGAAATGATTTTATTAGATGAGACGCTTACAAGAGAGGAGCGAAGAAGAGAATATATTAGAAATATAGGCGGCGGGGAATTGTTATACCGTTATGGCGAAGAAAGGGAGTTTGCTGTTGGTTATCTTTTTACAATCATGGAATACCTTGATAATATATTAGATAATAGTGAGAAACATGATTTTAATAGCCGTGTTATGCATAGGTTTAATGTTATGAATATAGGGCATATCACTTATAGACATTCTATTGTTGATTATAAGAGAGTGGGCGATCCTATCATAGGAGATTTATATGAAGATGAAGTTAGGGGCAGGTTTATTCATTCTTTTACCCCAAGGGTTTCCTTTGGATTAAATTATGGTTATATAGAGATGCATTCTGATGGAGCAACAAGCGACAATAATATTCATGATGCTGCATTAGAGGCTGTTTACAATATTACCCGTTATCTTACAGCAGAGGGAAGGTTCGGCATGTTTCTTAGAGAGCAGTATGAAAGAGAGTATAGACAGGAAGATGGATTGATATACAGGGCTGGAATAAGATATACTTATCCTACCCTTTCAGGCTCAGCAGCATATGAAGGCGGCTATGGCTCTAATCACATCAACCCAGAGAGGCTGCAGTATTATGATTATTGGCGGCTAAGTGGAGATATGACCTATCATCTTATAAGAGACCTTTTGATGCTTTCAGGCCATGGTTATTACATGGTTAATATATATCCTGATTTATTAGAAACTAGGAGAGATTATATATGGAATGCAGGGGGAGGAATAAGTTATCGTGCAGCAGAGTGGTTTCTTTTTTCTCTTGAATATAATCATACAGAAAGAGATTCTAATATACCTGGGCTGCATTATGCAGAAAATAGTTATCTTGCCAGAGTTACAATAAGTTATAAGTATAGCACCATAGGGAAAGAAAGAGAGCAAAAGGAAAGAATAAAAGAGGGAACAAAAAAAGAAGAGGAGTAAAATGCAGAGCAGACAATTTACCATACAGGATTATTTAGATATCTTATTGCGCAGGTGGCGGTTAATAGTAATATCTTTTATTATTACGGCAGTAATTATTATACCTATCGGCTTTAAGCTTCCCAAAAAATATCTTTCAAGTACGCTAATATTAGTTGAGAAACAGCAGATACCTTCGGAATATATAAAGACAACAGTAGGAGTGGATATAGCAGAGAGGATGCAGACTATTTCCCAGCAGATAATGAGCAGGAGCCTCCTTGAAAAGGTTATTACAGCATTAAATGTATATGGGACATCCAAGGATCCAATGGATTTAAAGATGGAAAAGCTGCGGAAAAATATTGATATTCAGGTAAAGGGAAAGAATGCCTTTACCATCTCTTTTAAAGGGGATGACCCTGAAATGGTAATGAAGGTTGTCAATACGCTTACCTCCATATTTATAGATGAGAATCTAAAGATAAGGGAGCAGCAGGCAGCAGGGACATCTGAATTTTTAGAGAGCGAGTTAAAATCAATTAAGGATAAGCTGGAGTCCAGAGAAAAGGCATTAAAGGAATATAAGACTAAATATATTGGAGAGCTTCCAGAGCAGATTCAGTCGAATTTGGCAGCATTAAATAGATTTCAACTGGAGCTTCAGACAACAACAGAGGCATTAAGGTCAGCAGAGGATAGGATGATCCTTACACAGAAGTATGCAGAGGATAGAAAGAAGGAATTGCAGAGTCAGTTTGAGATGAATCCTTTACAAAATAGACTTGATGCCATGAGGATAGAGCTTACAAACCTGCAGACAAGGTTTACGGATAAATATCCTGATATCCCAAGATTAAAAAGGGAGATAAAGGAGACTGAAGAAAAGCTTAAGAATGAGATGGAATCAAAGAAGGAGGAACCGACAGCGAGGCTTAATATAGACCGTCTTTACCAGAATATACTTAATCAATTAAAAAATATTGAAATTGAAACATTTACCCTGAAGGAGAGGCAAAAGAGCATTCTGGAGCAGACAAATATTTATCAACAGCGTGTTGAGGGCACCCCTTCAAGGGAACAGCAGTTGATAACATTAAACAGCGATTATGAAAACCTTCAGAAGAACTACAATTCTTTATTGAACAGAAAACTTGAGGCGCAGCTTTCAGAAAATCTTGAAAAAAGGCAAAAGGGTGAGAGATTCAGGGTAGTAGACCCTGCAAACCTTCCGCAGGTTCCTTACTGGCCTGATAAAAAGATTATTCTGCTGATTGCGGTTATGGCTGGCGCTGGTGTGGGTTTTGGCCTTGTTTTTGTATTAGAGCTCATGAAGTTAGGCTTTAAAAAACCACAAGAGGTGGAGGATGCAATAGGACTTCCTGTTTTTGCAACTATCCCGAAATTTTCTCTGTTTAATGAGAATGCCGGGGGCTTTAAAGGTTTTATACATATATTTTATAAGAGGGGATAATGGTAATAAAAAGAATCATGGAAAAGGTAGTAAATTTACAAGACGCCTTTAAAAAGCATGTAGTACCGCCATCTGAAAAGACAATACTTTCAGGGAATATTCAGACGGTAATAACAGAGCAGTACAGGCTTTTGCGGTCAAAACTGAGCAGTTTAAATGGAAATCACGGCAACAAGGTCATTGCCATTACAAGCACGCGGAAGGGGGAGGGTAAGAGTATAACATCTGTCAATTTAGCTATTGTTATGGCAGAAGATACGAAAAAGAAGGTTCTATTGATAGACGGAGACATGAGAAAGCCTTCAATTCATACCTTCTTTAATTGTAAGGCAGAGTGTGGATTGGTTGATGTATTGTCTAATAAGGCTGATATTGATTCTGCAATAATACCCTCTAAGATAAAGAATCTTACGCTTTTGCTCGGCGGGGAGGCTGTGGAGAGTCCTGCTGACCTTATTGCATCCCCTATTTTAAAAGATCTTATTGAAAGATTAAAAAAGAGGTTTGATTATATAATTATTGATTCGCCACCAATCATTCCGTTTGCAGACATGAGCATCTTAGGTGATGTTGTAGACGGTATATTGCTCGTTGTAAGGGCGGAAATTACGCCTAAGGAAACTGTGCTTGAGGCGCTAAAGGGGCTTAATAAGGAGAATGTCCTTGGTGTTGTGCTTAATGATTCAAGGAAAAAATTATCTAAGATATATTATTAGGGCAAATTATGATTAAGATATTTAACAGATATTTCTCAATCAAAGATATACTCTTTTTCTTTATAGAGAGCCTTTTGATCTTTTTTGCTGTGCTATTGGCTGCATATATCCGTTTCAAAATATCTAATTACTCTAATTATTGGATGCTAAAATATAATGTTATTATTCCTAAGATTATTCTTATCACTTTTGTATATCAGATGAGCCTTTACTATAATGACATGTATAATACAAAGATTATTAGAACTGCGCAGGAGATTGTAATAAGGTCTCTACAGGCAGTTGGCGCTGCTGCTGTTATCCTTTCTATTATTTATTATATAATCCCTGATTTAATCATAGGCAGGGGTGTCTTTCTTATAAGTATTATATTTCTGACTATTATCACAATCTTGTGGCGTCTATTCTATTCATGGACAATAAGCATAAATGCCTTTGATGAAAAGATACTGATTATAGGAACAGGCAATACTGCAAAGGATATAGCAAAAAGGATTCTTAGCAAAGAAAAGGTGGGATACAAGATAGTCGGTTTTATTGCAGAAGATAATTCATTAAAGATAGGGACAAGCCTTGTGAACCCTAAAATAATCGGGACATGCCATGATATGTGTGAGATTGTAGAGAAGGAGGGGATAAGCAGGATTATTGTTGCGCTTTCAGAGCGGCGCGGCAGGCTTCCCTTTGATATGCTTTTAAAATGCAGGCTTAACGGCATCAAGATAGAAGATGATGCAACCTTTTATGAAGGGATTAACGGCAAGA
Source organism: Nitrospiria bacterium (assembly GCA_919902475.1). Lineage (GTDB taxonomy): Bacteria > Nitrospirota > CAKKRA01 > 9FT-COMBO-42-15 > 9FT-COMBO-42-15 > 9FT-COMBO-42-15. The sequence continues at coordinate 9,999 of CAKKRA010000273.1, read as the reverse complement.
TACGGCTTGTAAGTTTAAGGCCGAGCTGGCTAATCTTTTCAGATGGGTTCAAGAAATCATGGCTTTCATTGACAACAAAAAGATTATTGGATATTGCTGCCTCTTTTATATTATTAATAATTGCGCTTCCTGTAATGATCCTCACATCAATGCTTGTTAAGCTTGACTCCAGAGGCCCTGTATTTTTCAAACAGGAGAGGATGGGTATGGATGGCAGGATATTCACACTCTTTAAATTTCGCTCTATGAGAGAGGATGCGGAGTCAAAGAGCGGGCCTGTATGGGCAACTAAGGATGATGACAGGGTAACAAGGATAGGAGGAATTATAAGAAAAACAAGATTAGATGAGCTGCCTCAATTGATAAATGTCTTAAAAGGTGATATGAGCTTTGTCGGGCCAAGGCCTGAGAGGCCGTTCTTTATAGAACAGTTGAAGGAAAAGATCCCATACTATGCTTTAAGGGAATCGGTCAGGCCAGGTGTAACAGGCTGGGCGCAGATAAGATATCCGTATGGCGCATCAGTTGAGGATGCCTTTGAAAAGCTTCAATACGACCTCTATTATACTAAAAACATGTCTTTCCTGTTAGACCTTACAATCATATTTGACACTATCAAGGTAGTCTTGTTAGGCAGGGGTTCAAGATAGGGATTGACTTTTTCTCGCCTCTCTTATAATATTATATATAATCCTTAAATTTCAAATAAAGTAAAAGTCTATATAACTATATGAAAAAGATTAGAAAAGCAGTATTTCCTGCAGCAGGGCTGGGGACAAGGTTCTTGCCTGCTACAAAGGCATCTCCAAAAGAGATGCTTCCGCTTGTTGACAAGCCTTTGATACAATATGTTGTGGAAGAGGCTGTTGAGTCAGGCATTGAGGATATAATAATTATAACAGGCAGGGGCAAACATGCAATAGAGGACCATTTTGATGTCTCATTTGAGCTTGAGCATAATCTGAGGGAAAAGGGAAAAACAAAACTCCTTGAAGAGGTGCAACGGATATCAAACCTTGTAAACTTCAGCTATGTAAGGCAGAAGGAGCCTTTGGGTCTTGGGCACGCAATCCTTTGCGCAAAACATCTTGTTGGAGACGAGCCCTTTGCAGTTTTGCTTGGAGATGATATAATAGATTCAAAGGTGCCTGCATTAGCCCAGATGATAAAGATTTACAAGAAATATGGCACAAGTATATTAGGCATAGAAGAGGTGCCAAAGGATAAGACACAGCATTACGGTGTTATAAGGCCTGAAAGGATTGAGGATGGAGTTTTCAGGGTGCTTGATTTAATAGAAAAGCCAAAGCCAAAAGAGGCGCCTTCAAATCTGGCTATTATCGGCAGATATATACTTGAGCCTGAGATATTTGATGTGCTGGAAAATACAGTTCCGGGAAAGCTCGGCGAGCTGCAGCTTACCGACGGTCTGAAGAATCTTCTTTCTTCGCAGCAGATATACGGCTATAAGATCAATGGCAATCGTTATGATGCAGGCGATAAGCTCGGATTTTTAAAGGCTACAGTTGAGTTTGGTCTCAGGAATCCTGAACTCGGCAGGGCATTCAGGGAGTATCTTAAAAAATTAAAGTTTAATTAGACTATTATGGTTGCATTGCCAAAAGGACGTTTGCATCAATTCAATATTATTACTGAGGCAATTATTAGGCAGCAGAATGATGAAGGATTTTTGCATAGGCTGCCTGATGAAACTGAATTTCCTTTGCTTGATTTCTTTGAAACAATAAATGACTTTGTAATAAAAGTTGATCTGCCGGGGATTGACAAGAAAGATGTGAGCATCAAGCTTTACGGTAATACCGCTGTTATTGAGGGCATTAAAAGAGACAGGATAGATGAAGAGAGATTTAATTTTATATGCATGGAAAGGGCCTTTGAAAATTTCAAAAGGATTGTAAGGCTTCCTCTGCCGATAAATCCTTTTACTGCAAAGGCAAGATATGAAAATGGCGTATTAACAGTAATACTTCCAAAGATTGAGGAGAAAAGAAAGAGAGAGATTAAAATTGAGATTGAAGGAGGTGTAAAGTGAAAGAGCCGATTGAAATAGAAGAAGAACAGCAGATTGTAATACCGAACAAGCTACCTCTTTTGCCGGTAAGGGATATAGTTATATTTCCATATATGGTGCTGCCTTTGTTTGTGGGCAGAGAGATGTCCATTAAGGCTATAGAGGATGCCCTTGCAGGAAACAGGATGATATTCCTTGTTGCCCAAAAGTTGCTGGATGTAGAGAATCCTGAACCTAAAGACATCTATAATATCGGCACAGTAGGCATGATAATGAGGATGCTGAAGCTTCCAGACGGCCGCATAAAGATACTGGTGCAGGGCATTGCAAAGGCAAAGATACAGGAATATGTTCAGAAAGAGCCGTACTATCAGGTGAATATTGACCGCATAACAGAAGAAAAGGTTCCTGAGGTCACATTAGAAATAGAGGCATTGATGCGCACCATAAAGGAACAAGTGGAAAAGATGATTACGCTCGGCAAGATAATCATCCCTGATATAATGGTTGTTGTTGAGAATATAGACGACCCTGGCAGGCTTGCAGACATTATCGTATCAAATCTGGGATTAAAGGTGGATGCAGCGCAGGAGGTGCTTGAGATTATAAGCCCTGTGGTAAGATTAAAGAAGGTAAACGAGATATTAAATAAAGAGCTTGAGGTCCTTTCCATGCAGCAGAAGATTCAGGCAGAGGCAAGGGGCGAGATTGACAAGACACAGAGGGAATACTACTTAAGGGAGCAGCTTAAGGCTATTCAAAAGGAACTCGGCGAGTCAGATGACAGGGCAGAAGAGATAAGCGAATTTAAGAAGCGGATAGAAGAGGCAAAGATGCCTGAGAAGGTTGCTAAGGAGTCTGAAAAACAGCTTAAGCGCTTAGAGCGGATGCATCCTGATACAGCAGAGGCGTCTACAGTCAGGACATATCTTGAATGGCTTGTTGAGCTTCCATGGAGCAGGAGCACAAAGGATAATCTTGATATCAAGGCAGCTTCAAAGATATTAAATGCAGAACATTATGACTTGGAAAAGGTTAAAGAGAGGATTCTTGAATATCTTGGCGTAAGGAAATTGAAGGAAAAGATGAAGGGGCCGATCCTGTGCTTTGTCGGACCTCCGGGTGTTGGCAAGACATCGCTTGGAAGGTCTATTGCAAGGTCTCTCGGCAGGGAATTTGTCCGCATATCATTAGGAGGCATCAGGGATGAGGCAGAGATAAGGGGACACAGAAGAACTTATGTTGGCGCTTTGCCAGGCAGGATTATTCAGGGGATTAAGCAGGCAGATTCCAGAAACCCTGTGTTTATGTTAGATGAGGTGGATAAGATAGGCGCTGATTACAGGGGAGACCCGTCTGCAGCTTTATTAGAGGTTCTTGACCCTGAACAGAATCATGCATTCAGCGACCATTATCTCGGCGTGCCTTTTGACCTTTCAGATGTAATGTTTATTACAACTGCAAATATCACTGACCCGATTCCTGCGGCATTAAAAGACAGGATGGAGGTTATTGAGCTTTCTGGTTATACAGAAGAAGAAAAGGCAGGAATAGCAAGAAACTTCCTGATTCCAAAACAGCTTGAAGAGCATGGCATTACTGAAAAGAATGTGATTATCTCAGATGCAGCGTTAAAGCAGCTTATAGCGCAATACACAAGGGAAGCAGGAGTAAGGAACCTTGAAAGGGAGATTGCAAATGTTTTCAGAAAGGTTGCGAAGATGATTGCTGAGGGGAAAATGAAGCGCTACCAGATTTCACCTCCTAATCTCCACAAATATCTTGGCGTGCCGAAATTTCTGCCAGAGGTGGAGCAGGAAAAGGATACTATCGGCGTAGCAACAGGGCTTGCATGGACAGAGGCAGGCGGCGATATAATTTATGTTGAGGCAACTATAATGAAAGGCAAAGGCAGCCTTACGCTCACAGGACATCTTGGCGATGTGATGAAAGAATCGGCACAGGCTGCATTAAGCTATATCCGTTCTGCAGCAAAGAGCCTTGACATTAAGGACGATGCCTTTTCTAAATATGACATCCATATCCATGTTCCTGCAGGCGCAATACCAAAGGACGGGCCATCTGCAGGCATAACAATGGCCTCTGCCATTGCATCAGTATTCACAGGGGTTCCTCTTGATAAAGAGGTGGCAATGACAGGAGAGATTACATTAAGGGGCAGGGTCCTTCCAATCGGCGGCTTAAAAGAAAAGGCGCTTGCAGCGAGGAGGTTTGGCATTAAGACTGTAATACTGCCGAAGAGAAACGAAAAAGACTTAGAGGATGTGCCAAAGAATGTGCGCAAGAATATGAACTTTGTGTTTGTAGAGACTATGGATGATGTGCTGAAGGCAGCGCTTAAAAAGAAGCTGTCTCCAAGGCAGAGGAAGCTGCCGCCGGTTGCAAGAAAGGTGGAGAAAAGGATGCCGGCTACGATCTCATCTTCAATACATTAGTAATATTTTTTCTTGACAGGCTGATGACCTGTGTAGTAATATTCGTCCTGTTTCAGCATCCCGGAACACGGTGTAAATCCGTGGCGGTCCCGCCGCTGTAATCGGTGAGGCCTTTCTTCAAAAGGCTTAATTGCCTGCCACTGCTGGAGTTTACTCCAGCGGGAAGGATGAGAAAGGCTGATGACCCGAGAGCCAGAAGACCTGCTGGAATGAAAAAAAATAGATAACACGGAATCTGATGGCAAAGGGTTCCGATGGACTTTTTTTATTAAGTCTGTCGGAACCCTTTTTTATTTTGTAAACTATAACCTAAAAAGGAGGAAAAGATGAAGACACTAATGAAGAACAAAAGGAAGGCAGTAAAGAAGAACAAGGCAAAGAAGGATGTAATTGCCTATCGCAGGTCTTGCAGTGTAGAAGGCACAGGGCTCTCGCACTATATCCTTATGGACAGAAAGACAAGGTAATGGCTTTAAACCAGCAGATTTGTGATAACAATGGCATAACAGCTTCAAGGGGTCATTTCGTTAATACAGGCGCCGGGCCAACCCTTCAGCCGATTGATATTGGACATCCTGAATATATCAGCCTGATTGACCCTGATACAGCATTCTGGCTTTTGGTGAAGCGCAATAGGCTTGCTGAGGTATTGACTGACAATGGGCTAATGAAGGCCTATCGCAGGAAGGTCAAGGAATTCGCAGATGAGATGAATAATCTCAGATTTTTCCAGAGGCCTTCTGCTGTCTACTTTAACCCGACAGAGCGATGCAACCTGAACTGCTCCTATTGCTACATCCCGGAGGAGATGCGCCGCGATGGCAGCCACATGTCAGAAAAAAGCCTGCTTGACGCCCTGAGCCGGCTTAAGAATTATTTTTCACAAACATTGCCGCAAGGGTCAGTTCCTCAAATTGTCTTTCATGGCGCAGAACCCCTGCTCAACAGGGATGCTGTTTTTGCAGGCATTGAGCAATTTAAGAATGACTTTCGCTTTGGCGTTCAAACCAATGCCACGGTTCTTGACGATAAAGCAGTGGAGTTTCTGATAAGCCGTGATGTTAGCATAGGCATCTCTTTGGATGGCCCAACAGCAGCAATCGCTGACCGCACACGCAAGAACTGGGAAGGAGATGGCGTTTATAAAAAGTCCATTGAAGCGATGGAGAGGCTTAAAGGCTATCCAAGCTGGAGTGTAATCTGCACAATCACCAGTGAAAATATGCGGCACCTGACAAAGGTTGTTGAATTCTTCCATGAGAAAGAGGCGCCTACCTGCCTGTTAAATATTCTGCGCTGCACCTTGCAGCCTTCGCGAAAGAACAGGCCTGCTGATGCTGCAGCAGCAAGGCATTTTCTTTCTGCCCTTGACCGCTCATACGAATTATATCAGGAAACAGGAAGAAAACTCCCTGTTGCCAATTTTGCAAATATCCTTCTTGCCATTATTGCTCCCACAGCAAGGAGGCTTATGTGTGATATATCTCCATGCGGCGGGGGAAGGTGTTTTTTTGCATTGGCGCCAAATGGCGACTTATTCCCTTGCAGCGAGTTTATTGGCCTGCCTGCCTTTAATGGCGGCAATATCTTTAATAATGATATTGGAGATGTGCTTGTCAGCGATGCCTTTAAAATGGTTACAGGCCGCAAGGTTGAGGATGTTGAGCCATGCAAACGCTGCGCCATTCGCCACTTCTGCGGTTCCCCATGCCCTGCAGAGGCGCATGAAATGAACGGCGGGATGGACAAGATTGGCGGCTTCTGTGAGTTTTATGAAGAGCAGGTACGCTATGCCTTCAGGCTGATTGCCGACGGAAAAGAGGACGCCTATCTCTGGGACGGCTGGGACAGGGACACAAAAACTACATTTAATCTAAAGCTTTAATCCTTTTAATAAAGACAGCTTATGCTGCTTTCCTGTAAAGAATTATCCACACTCTTCCAGAAGATCCAAATTCTTTTATAGACTTAAAAATCCGGATGAAAAATATAAACTTTATCAGCAAATAATAATATTGACAAAAGGCACACAATGTAGTATTTTTATTATGTGAAGGTTTTCCGATGGGATAATGAGAAGAATGAATGGTTGAAGCAAAATAGGGGAGTTTGTTTTGAGGAAGTTGTAATCTTGATGGAACGGGAAGATGTTCTTGAAACAATTGAACATCCAAATCAAAATAAATATCAGGGGCAAAAAATAGCGACTGTCAGGATTGAGGATTATGCTTATCTCGTTCCTTATGTTCAGAAGAGTGACGAGATATTTTTGAAAACTATAATTCCCAGTAGAAAAGCCACAAACAAATATATGAGGTCAAAAAAATGAAAAAAACAACATTAGACGCAGAAGAAAAAGATATTTTAGAGTCTTATGAGCGCGGCGAATGGAAATCTGTAAAAAATCCAAAAGCGGAAATTAGAAAACTAAGCGAATATGCGAGAAATACGCTCCAAAAAGACAAGAGAATAAATATTCGCATGTCATCAAAGGATCTGGTTCAAGTGCAGGTGATTGCTGCTCAAGAGGGCATTCCTTACCAAACGCTGATATCCAGCATCATTCATAAATATGTATCAGGATATTTATTAGAGAAAAAAAGGGCTTAACAATTAAATCCATGGTATGGGCAATAAACTGCCTGTGATTTCAGCGTTAGAAGCGAAAGAAAAATATTGTTTGCAGTATGGTTTTGAATTTGCTCCTTATTATAGGCTAACCAATAATACCTTCACAGTTGATAGCTGATAAATTTAGCCTTTTTTTTATTATTAAACCACTCCTTTTAATGGCTGTCAAGAAGATTGAATTCTATTTTTTCCTTGACAAACATCTGGAAGCAATTTATAGTTAGGAAACTAATAACACCCAATTAGTTTCCATGAGATGATATATGAAAAACAGAATTTTAGAGGCTGCTGAAAAGAGGTTTTTTGAATATGGGTATAGAAAAGTCACCATGGATGAGATTGCCTCTGACCTTGGCATAAGCAAGAAGACCCTTTATCTTCACTTTAAAAGCAAGAATGCAGTAGCTATAGCTGTCATTAGGGCGCTTCATAAGGATATTGATAAATTGCTGAAACAGTTTAGTATTGAAATCCCTGACCCTGTTGAAAGACTTGGCAGTATGATCACAGAGGTAAGCGCCCGGCTTACCAGAATAGGAAGCCTGTTTTTGGCTGATATTAAAAAGGATATACCTGATCTCTGGAGGGAATGCGAGGATTATAGAGAATGGAAAATTCTTGAGTATGGAGAGGCTATATTAAAGGAAGGAATAAGAAAAGGAAAGGTAAAGAAAGACATAAATACAAAGATAGCCATGCTGGTTTTTTTGGGGGCAATTCATGCGATAATCCAGCCAGAGGTTTTTGTAAAAAATCCATTTTCTATTGATGAGGCATATAAAAATATACTTAATATCTTTTTAAAAGGCATACAAAAATAAACCGTTTTCTGGTTCAGAGGAAAAAAGGAGAAAAAAATGGTAAAGATAACAATGATTGGACATTCAACTCTCGTTTTTGACTTTGGAAGTGTAAGGGTGCTCAGTGACCCATGTTTTTCTGATACAATGGGTTTTCCAAGGATTATTAATCCCTATCGCCGCAGCCCGATAAAACTAACATTGGAAGAGCTTCCCAAGATAGATGTAATTATTTACAGCCACAGGCATTCTGACCATTTTGAGCTTGCCTCAATAAAGAGAATGGATAAAAACCTTTTCGTGTTTGTTCCAGAGAAATGGATGGCAGAAAAGCTGATAAAAATAGGATTTAAGAATATAATACAAATCAAGGCATGGGAAGAAAGGGATATTAAAGGTATAAAGGTTACTGCTGTGCCTGCGTTGGAAGGGTCTCAAGGTTTGCCGCAGGTTGGTTATGTTATTGTTGGCAATGGTAAAGGCATTTACTTTGGCGGGGATACAATGATATTTCCAGAGATAGAAGAGATCGGCAAAAGGTTTAAGATTGATGTGGCGCTTCCACCAATAAATGGGGTGAGGTTTTTGGGAAGGCAGGCTGATATGGCTCCTGATGATGCAGCAGATGCAGTAATCAAGACGGGGGCTAAAATGGCGATACCTCAGCACTATGATTTATTATTCGGCTTTCCACTAAACCTTGCATACAAAGCCCCGGGGATGCCAGAGGATTTTGAGAAGGCGATAAAAAGGAAAACAAATGATGTTTTAGTAAAAACTTTAGGTTCAGGAGAGTCTATTGAGATTTAAGGAGGGAGAAAATGCAAAGAGGAATAATTTTTATAATAGCAGTATTTAGCTTGCTGCTCTTTCTGCCAGAGGTCTCCTTTTCCCAGTCCATTGATGAAATAATAAAAAAGGCGGATGAATTACAAAATATAGTCTCTGCTGATGCTGAGCACGAAGCGCTGATTAAGATGCTAAAGGAGGCGGCTGCAAAGAATCCGAATAGCTTTGATTTGCAATGGAGAACAGCGCGTGCGCTCGGTATCTGGGCAGACCAGATAAACATGAGAAATACCCTTGATAATGCAAAAAAGGCAAATCCAAAGAATGTTGATGGGATACTTGCAACAGAGAAGGATATGTCTCCTGAACTCGGCAAAAAGGTCTCTGCGCTCGGCGGAGAGGCGAGGGGATATGCTGAAAAGGCTATCAGTTTAAACCCAAACAGGGTAGAGGGTTATTATTATAATTCACTTGCGCTTTCCATGTATTCACTTGGAAAGGGCATAATATCAGCGCTTGCAGAAGGCATCAGGCCAAAGCTTGTGGAGACAGCAAAAAAGGCAATAGAAAGGGATAAGACTTATAATGAGGGCAGCCCTCTTAGAGTTTATGGCAGATATTATTATAAAGTGCCGTGGCCGTATAATGATAAAACAGAGTCTGTAAAAATATTGCGTGAGGCAGTACAGGTTTATCCCAACAGCCTGCGCACACTTCTTTATTTGGGCGATACGCTTTATGCATTAGGCAAGCGCGATGAGGCAAAGAGGCAGTGGGAGAAGATTATGAAAACATCAGCCTCAGCATTTGAAAAGGTTTTGGAGGATGTTTTTAAAGGCATGGCAGGGATGAGGCTGGAGAGGATCAGTAATTAAGTTTGACATTATGAGATAAAATAGTATATTAGTAATATAATGAAGTTATCAGAACTCGGTGAGATCGGTTTCTTAAAAAAGATTGAGGCATTCCTTCCTTTATCAGACAAATCAGTCCTTATCAGTATTGGAGATGATGCTGCTGCTGTAAAGGTTTCAAAGGGAAAGACACTCCTCGCAACAACCGACCTTCTCACAGATGGGATACATTTTGATTTAAGATATATCTCCTTCTTTCAACTTGGCGCAAAGGCACTGCTTGTAAATATCAGTGATATTGCTGCAATGGCTGGAATTCCAAGATATGCGCTCATTGCCATTGCTGTGCCGGCTAATCTCAAAATAGAAGATTTGAACGAGTTATACAGGGGGATAAAAAAGACTGCATCAGCCTATAAGGTCTCCATAATAGGCGG
>CAKKRA010000272.1 GCA_919902475.1 Nitrospiria bacterium | reverse complement strand
AAAATAATGGAGGATATGGTAACACAGAGCGACGAATTAAGGGGGATATTAGAAAAAGGGATTAAGGATGGTAAGGTAAGGACAGATACAATCCTTGTAATAAATTTTACTTTAAACCAGAACAGGATGAATCTGATAGTGGCAAAGCAGGACATGCTAAGGGCGCAGATGCAGCTTATGGAGGCAATGAATATACAGTGACAAAGATTATTCTGCAGGGCGACAATAAATGCTTTGTCTGCGGAAAGGGAAATCCGGACGGCTTACAGCTTGATTTTATAATAAACCGTGAAGATGAATCCATCTCAACAGAATTCACGCCTACTAAGACATATCAGGGCTTTGTTGACATAATTCATGGCGGGATTATTTCAACTGTCCTTGATGAGGCAATGGTAAAGCTTGCATTTGAACTCGGCATAAATGCTGTTACTGCAAAGATGGAGACAAAGTTTAGAAAACCTGTTTTTTCAGGGGAAAATCTGAAGATTACAGGCAGGATTCTGAAAAAGGATAAAAAGTGGATAGAGGCAGATGCATTGGCATACAGGGATGGAGAAATTGTTGCAGAGACAAAGGGGCTGCTGATAAGGGTGTAAGCCTATTTGCCTTTAGCCTTTAGCCTTTAGCCTTTAGCCTATTATTTATTTCGGCATAAACATCTTCATTACAAACTTCCCTTCTCCCCTTTTCTCCATCTTAATCCAGCCCTTATATATCTTTAATATATCCCTTGTCTCTGCAAGGCTGATAGGCCCTACAGCATTCGGAGACTGTTCGTGAACAACGCCTGATTTATTTCTGCCTTCTGTTGAAAAGAGAACCGAAGGTGTGGCTATATGCACTGCCCTGTCAGTATTTTCTATTTCAAGGATATAACCATTGGTGTCATCGTGCAATAATACCTTTACCTCTTCCCCTTTTTTAGAGTATCTTACAGAGTTATTAATAAGATTTATTAAAATCCCCCTTAAGACCTCCTTGTCTGCCTTTACGGTTTTAATCTCCTCACCCTTTAATTCAAAGATAATGCCAACATCCTTCTCTCCTGCCTCTGCCTCAAACATGGTTATAACGCCCTGAACCAACTGGCTCATGTCAAGGGAGATGATGTTCATATCTTTGGCTTCTGCAGCAGCCGGTTTAACAGGCAGGGTAAAATAAAATGTGCTGCCTTTGCCTGATTCTGACTCAAACCATATACTTCCGCCTAAAAATTCAACAAGCCTCTTTGTCAGGGCAAGGCCAAGACCTGTGCCTTCGTAGTTCCGTGAAAGCGAGCCGTCCACCTGTTCAAACGGCCTGAAGATCTTGTCATGGTCCTTTTTGTCTATGCCTATTCCAGTGTCCTTGACACTGATTTGAATATAGTCAGAGGCGGTTCTTACCGCACTCACTGAGACACTCCCTTCCTCCGGCGTGAATTTAACTGCATTGGCAAGGAGGTTATATATTATCTGCTTAACCTTTGTCCTGTCAGAGACAATGGTTGAAACCTCCTTGTCTATATCAATGCCAATATTGAGCTTCTTTTTAAGTATTCCATGGCTCATAACAGATACAGCTTCATCAAATATCTCTTTAACAGGGAACTCCTCAAAATTTGTTGTCATCCTCCCTGCCTCTATCTTTGAAAAATCAAGTATCTCATTAATTATGTCAAGCAGGTGCCTGCCGCTTGTATGGATATTAGATATATACTTCTTTTCCCTTTCATCAAGATTCTCTGCATCAAAAAGGATGTCTGAGAATCCTATTATAGAATTGAGCGGAGTTCTAAGCTCATGGCTCATGTTTGCAAGGAACTCTGATTTAAGCCTGTCCGCTTCTTTAATAAGGATATTCTGTTCCTGAAGCTTTTTATACGCATCCCACAGCTCAGCAGTCCGCTTCTTTACCTCGCTATCAAGGGCTTCATTAAATCCCATCAGCTCCTTATTCAGTTTTATTATATTATCATACATCATGGAATTGCTCATTATTACCGCAAGCTCAAACTTAAGCCTTTCAAGCATCTCTATATCCTGTCTGTCAAAGGGCTTCAGATTCTTTTTTCTCCCAATAGTAATAATTGCAATCAATTGATTCTGAAATAACACAGGCACGCACAATTCAGCCCTGAATTTTGCAAAGAAAGGCTCTGCCTCTGCCCTGACAGAAGCAAGATTCGGTATAAACGAAATGCCCTTTCTTTCAACCACGCCATTATATGCCTCAAGCTCAATCAGGAATGGATTGTCTGCATCTATTGCAGCAGATTCTACATTCATTAATTGGCTAAGCATCTGGCCTATTGACCTGTTGATCTGCTGCATGGAGATATATTTTGTCCTCTTCTCATTCAGATAAAGCATAAAAATATCTTCTGCATAAAATGTCTCTTTAATAGTGTCGCAGGTAAATCTTGAAAGCTCCTCAATGCCTTTAAGTTTGACGCTCTCTTTTACAAAATCATCTACCACCTTTAAAAGATTGTATCTCCTTCTCTGAAAGAGATGGTCTATCCGGGGCTGGATATTTCTCAAATAAGCATAATAGAACAGGAAGAGGAGAAAATAAATAACAGCAATCATTTTATGCGACAGCATATGCGTCCAATCATGAAGAACAACAATAACTATATATATAGGAATAAAAATAATCGCCAAGATAACAGCCCATGCTGCTGTCTTATGGAACACCGTCCTGATATCCATTAACTTATATCTGACAATGGTATAGGCAAGCACAGAGGTATAAATAGTTATCGGCAGAAATTCAAAGGTATTGATATGTATCTCATACCATGACAGAAAGGCAAGGATACTGATAAATCCCACTCCAAGACTGAGCAGTATATAAAGCATCTGAAGTCTTTTTGTTGATGTTTCAGCCGCCTTATAGCCGTAA
>CAKKRA010000271.1 GCA_919902475.1 Nitrospiria bacterium | reverse complement strand
AACATTCTGATCAAAATGCCATAGAACATTGAAATAGTTGGCATTATATCTCCGTTACATCTTTAATTGCCTTATTTATGGTAGTATAGCGGATATTTTGATAATCTGCAATCTCTTTTAGTGTATAGCCATTTCTTGCATAGGTATCGTAAAAAAATCCCCCTCACCCTTGCCCTCTCCCCCAAGGGGAGAGGGAATAATAGAAGGTGCCTCTCACAAAGGGGAGAAGGAATTAAATCTTTTCAGAGGGCAGGCAGTGGCTGTCTGTATGTCCTCTCTCAAAAACTTATATTTCCCTTCATTTCCCTTGACTTTTTTGTGTTATTTTCTTATTCTCCAATTAACATTGGAGGTAATAAATATGTCTAAGACCATTGAGGCTATATATGAAAATGGTGTTTTAAAACCATTAAATACTATTGATCTGAAAGAACACGAGAAGGTAAAGATAGTTATTGTAAAAGTTGAAAGTACAGCTAAAGCTACAAGCGGCATAATAAAGGGGCTTGATGATAAAACGATTGATGAAATCGCACTTTCTCCGGAATTCCTTCCAGAAAAGGCCTAAACTTGTTTCTTTTGATTCTGATTTTGACATGGTAGATTTTATTACTGTCTACAAGCCAGTTTAAACTGAAATTTAAAATATTATCTGGAGATTAGAACAAGCACTTTCCCTCTAACCCCTTATTTTATTGAGGTTTTTTTAGATATCAGCAAAATCATACTGCCCTGATTATACCCTATTATCAGACCTGCCGACCCCTTAGATTTTCTTGACAAAAACTATCGTATTTGTTAGTATTCACATCTTCTTAAAGATTGTTAAAAACACAACAATCTATTTAAGATAGGTTTTCTAATGAGATAAACAGGGGCAGGGGCTATGACCTTTCAGGAATTGATACTCTCTTTACATAAGTTCTGGACAGATAAGGGATGTGTTATGCATCAGGGGTATGACATGGAGGTTGGCGCAGGCACTTTTAACCCCGCAACCTTTTTCAGAGTCCTTGGTCCAGAACCATGGAAGGCATCCTATGTTGAACCTTCAAGAAGGCCGACTGATGGAAGATACGGAGAAAATCCAAACAGGCTCCAGCATTATTATCAGTATCAGGTTATATTAAAACCAGCGCCAGATAATATTCAGGACATATATCTTGGCATTAATCCACTTGAGCATGACATCCGTTTTGTAGAGGATGACTGGGAGTCTCCAACACTCGGCGCATGGGGACTTGGCTGGGAGGTGTGGCTTGACGGAATGGAGATTACACAGTTTACATATTTTCAGGAGGTAGGCAGCATTGAGCTTCATCCCATCTCTGTTGAGATTACATACGGCTTAGAAAGAATTGCAATGTATTTGCAGCAGGTGGACAATGTGTTTAATCTTGAATGGACTAAAGGGATAAAATATGGTGATGTGCATCACAGGGCAGAGGTGGAGTTTTCAAAATACAATTTTGAGTCTGCTGATGTGGATATGCTGACAAAATTATTTGATATGTTTGAAAAGGAGTCAAAGGCATTGATAAAGGCAGGACTGATACTTCCTGCCTATGATTATTGTTTAAAATGCTCCCATGTGTTTAATCTCCTTGATGCAAGAGGAGCAATAAGTGTTCAGGAGAGGACTGGTTATATTGCAAGGGTAAGGAACCTATCAAGAAGGTGTGCAGAGGGGTATTTAAAAACCAGAGAGGAGATGGGGTTTCCGCTGTTGAATAAAACCCATTTATAAAAACCTCCCCCCTGCTTAATACATGCAGGGGCAAGCTCTAACCCCTCTTTTCCAATGAGGGGGCACAGATATGCAAGAGGGGAACACACCCCTTTATCCCCTCTTAATAGAGGGGAAGGTATCCCCCTTTGAAAAAGGGGGATACAGGGGGATTTGAAGAAGTAAGACGCAACATTGAGAGTAGAAAAATGCCGGCAGATATAATTTTTGAAATAGGGACAGAGGAGATACCAGCGAGGTTCATCCCAAATGCATTGGAGAGGATGAAGGAGGATTTTTCTGTGCTTTTAAATGAGCAGGGGATTTCCTTTAAAACAGCAGAGAGCTTTGGAACGCCGAGGCGTTTGCTGCTTTATGTTAAGGATGCTGCTGAAAAGCAGGCAGAGAAGTCAGTTGAAGTAACAGGTCCTGCAAAGGCAGTGGCATACGACAAGGACGGCGCTCCAACAAAGGCTGCTATTGGTTTTGCAAAGGGACAGGGCATAGATGTGAAGGAGCTTCAGATTAAAAAGACTGATAAGGGTGAATATATCTGTGCATTAAAAAAAGAGGGCGGCAAAGACACAGAGGGGCTTTTATCAGAGCTTCTTCCAAGATTTCTTCTAAAGATAGATTTTCCAAAGTCCATGTACTGGGACGACAAGAAGATTCGGTTTGCAAGGCCGATAAGATGGCTGACAGCGCTTTATGGCAATAAGCCAGTAAGATTTGAGGTTGCAAATGTAAAGAGCAGCAATATGTCAAGGGGGCACAGGTTCATGAGCCCCGGCGCATTTGTTGTTGAGGATAAGGAATCTTATCTCCATCAATTAGAGGCAAATTATGTAATTGTTGACCCTGCAAAAAGAAGAAAGATGATAATAGAGCAGATAGAGCAGATTGCAAAGGAAAAAGACGGGAGTGTTTTAAAGGATGAGGAGCTTATTGATACAGTAACATTCCTTGTAGAGTATCCTACTGCAATATGCGGTGATTTTGACAAAAAATATCTGGAGCTGCCAAAGGACATCCTGATTAATGCAATGAAGGAGCACCAGAAATATTTTTCCATTATTGATAAAAACGGAAGCCTTATGCCCCATTTTATCTGTATTGCAAATACAAAGGCAAAGGACATGGATATTGTTAAAAAGGGAAATGAGCGGGTGCTGCGGGCAAGGCTTGATGATGCAAGCTTCTATTTTAAAGAGGACAGAAAGAAAAAACTTTCTGACAGGACAAATGATCTAAAGGGTGTTGTGTTTCAGGAGCAGCTCGGTACGCTCTATAACAAGGTGCAGAGGGATGCCACCCTGTCAGCATCTTATACTCTTTCGCTAAGTTTTGATACCGAGTCATTAGAGCATGCAAAGAGGGCTGCGTATCTCTGCAAGTCTGACCTTTTAACAGGCGTTGTTGGCGAGTTTCCAAAACTGCAGGGGATTATCGGCAGGGAGTATGCCTTATTAGATGGAGAGAAGAAAGAGGCAGCAGATGCAATATATGAGCATTATCTGCCAAGATTTGCAGGTGATGAACTGCCAAAGACAAATGCTGGGATAATATTAAGCATTGCAGATAAGATAGACAATATCTGCGGATGTTTTGCAATAGGGCTTACACCAACAGGCTCTCAGGACCCTTATGCATTAAGAAGGCAGGGGTTGGGCATATTGCAGATACTCCTTTCAAAGAAGATTCATATATCATTAATAGGCCTTGTTGAAAATGCGCTGTCTCTATTAAAGGATAAGGCAAAGAAAATAGAGGATGCAAAAAAGGATGCCCTTGATTTTGTAAGGCAGAGGATGGATAATCTCCTGACCTCTGAGGGCTATAGATACGATATTGTTGATGCTGTTCTGACAGAAAAGTTTGATGACCCCTATGACTGCTTCCTGAGAATACAGGCATTGAATAAGTTAAAGGACGAGCCCTATTTTGAGCCCCTGATGATATCATTCAAGCGTGTGATAAATATTGTGCCAAAGGATTTTAAAGGCGCTGTTGATGAAAAGGCGCTTAAAGAGCCTGCTGAAAAGGAGCTGTTTAAGGCGTATAAGGCATTAAAGGATGATGTATCTCCTTTAATCAAGGCATATAAATATGAAGATGCATTAAAGAAGATATCAGGATTAAAAAAGGAGGTGGATGCTTTTTTTGACAAGGTCCTTGTAATGGACAAGGATGAAGGGGTAAAGGGAAATCGTTTAAGTCTTTTAAAAGAAATCGGACTTTTATTTAATATCATAGCTGATTTTTCCAAAATAGTTACAGAGAAAAAAATAATTTAAGGAGGATGCACGATGGCTGCTAAAAAACATATCTATTTCTTTGGCAATGGCAGGGCAGAGGGCAAGGGCGATATGAAAGACCTCCTCGGCGGCAAAGGGTCAGGTCTTGCAGAGATGACAAACCTTGGCGTAAATGTCCCGCCTGGTTTTACGATTACAACAGAGGCATGTATAGAATATTTTAAAAATAACAAACAGTATCCAAAAGGGTTGTGGGATGGCGCTATTGCCAATCTTCGCAAGGTAGAAAAGGCAATGGGCTCTAAATTCGGCGACCCTGAGAATCCATTATTGGTTTCTGTGCGCTCTGGCTCAAAGTTTTCCATGCCCGGCATGATGGATACAGTATTGAATCTCGGCCTGAATGACGCAACCATAAAGGGCCTTGCGAGGAAATCCAGAAACGAAAGATTTGCATACGATGCCTACAGAAGATTTATCACCATGTTCGGCGATATTGTG
>CAKKRA010000270.1 GCA_919902475.1 Nitrospiria bacterium | reverse complement strand
AAATAAAGAGCTTACGAATATAGTAAAAGACCATAAGGGCGAGGAGATTTTAATAGTTGCACACGGCGGCGTGAACAGGACAATATTATGCAGGGCATTAGGCCTTGATCTAAAATATCTCTTCAGGATTGAGCAGAGATACGGCGCGCTGAATATTATAGAGTATTATGATGATATTGCAATTGTGAATCTGATGAACGGATAGGAGAAGAATCCCCTCCCCTTAGTCCCCTCCCACAAGGGGAGGGGAATGATGTATTTTCCTATAGGGTTTTCCCCCTCCCTTGATGGGAGGGGGTAGGGGGAGGGTGAGATGTCAATTTTTACAATGAAATCAATTATCATAGCAGGTACAAACAGCGGTGTCGGCAAGACAACGATTACAATAGGCCTGATAGCCTTGCTTAAAAAGAAGGGTCTAAAGGTTCAGCCTTTTAAGGTCGGCCCTGATTTTATTGATGCTGGCTATCATACTATGATTGCAGGCAGACCTTCGCGGAATCTTGATGCATGGATGATGTCAGAAGATTATGTGAAGGAGTCTTTTTATAAAAATAGCAATGATGCCGATTTTGCAGTGATAGAAGGTGTAATGGGGCTCTTTGACGGCGTTGATGCAAAGGGATTGGAAGGAAGCACAGCACAGATTGCAAAGATATTAAATATCCCTGTTATCCTGATTATTGATGCAAAGTCAATGGCAGGGAGCGCTGGCGCTGTTGTTTACGGCTTTGAAAATTACAATAAAGATGTGCGTGTTGCAGGTGTGATATTTAATAATATTGGAAGCGAAAATCATTATAGAATGCTTAAAGAGGCAGTAGAGCATATGTGCAAGGCGACTGTGTTAGGTTACTTGCAGAAGGATAGCAACATTGTTATTCCGAGCAGACATCTCGGCCTGGTAACAGCAGAGGATAATCTGCTTTCAGAAAAGATTATTGATAAATTATCCGATATTATGGAAACAAGTATTAATCTTGACAAAATATTAGAGGTATCTTCTATAAATAGTAATTTAAGTATATTTACTATATATAATAGAAAAGAAGAGAATAAAAATAAAATAACCCTTGCTGTTGCTTATGATAAGGCATTTAATTTTTACTATCAGGACAATCTTGATATTTTAAAAGAATATGGCGCTGAGCTGAAATTCTTTAGTCCATTGAGTGACAAGAGCCTGCCAGACGATATTGACGGCATCTATATTGGCGGCGGCTATCCAGAGGTATATGCAAAAGAGCTTGAGGCAAATTTGTCTTTGAGAAAACAGATTAAACAATTAGCAGAAGACGGTATGTTCATATATGCAGAATGCGGCGGTCTGATGTATTTAACAGAAGGGATAATAGATTTAGAGGGCAGGATGCATGAGATGGCAGGAATATTTCCAGCAAAGGCAAGGATGCTTAACAAGAGAAAATCTCTCGGCTATGTTAGTGTTGAGACGATAGATGATACAATTTTAGCGCAAAAAGGCTCAAAGATAAGAGGACATGAGTTTCACTATTCAGAGATTGATATGCCGGATGCAATTAAAAGGGCATATAAGGTTACAAAGGCTGGCAATGGCCATGAATGGTTAGAAGGGTATTGTTATAAAAATGTCCTTGCAAGCTATGTGCATATACACTTTGGCTCTAATATAGAATGGGCAAAGAAATTTATTAAAAAGGGTATGGTGGCTGCATGAAGACAGCGGTTATACTGCTTGGCCACGGCAGCAGGATTGTTGAGGCAAATAATGCGATAAAAGAGATCGCAGGTCTGGTAAAGGATAAGGGGAATTATGCTATGGTGGATGTTGCCTTTCTGCAGCTTGCAAAGCCATTGTTAGGCGACAAGATTGATGAATGTGTGCAATTTGGAATAAAAAAGATAATTATCCAGCCATATTTTCTGCATGAGGGCAGGCATATTGTTGATGATATCCCAGAGGAGATAGAAAAGGCAAGGCAGAGGCACCCGCACTTAGAGATAATCTTTACAAGACCCCTTGGCGTGCATTCAAAATTGGCGGAGGTGGTGATAGAGAGAATATCAGAAACATTAAATAATAAATAGGGGCATGGTATTTTTCTACTACTTTAATCCCTCTCCCCTTGTGGGAGAGGGTAAGGGTGAGGGGTATATGGAACAACACGAGATTGAAAGAAAAAGTTTTGAGATAATTGACAGCCTTCTCGGCAAACACAATTTTACTGAAAAAGAGCTTGCAATTGTAAAGCGGGTGATACATACTACAGGTGATATAGACTTTGGCAGGGAGCTGATAATACATCCTGAAGCAATTGACAAAGGTATCTCAGCCATCAAATCAGGCAACAACATTGTTACAGATGTAAACATGGTAAAGACAGGCGTCAGGGAGAAGACTTTAAATTCCTTTGGCGGCAGGCTTTACTGCTTTGTGAATGACAATGAGGTAATAAAAAAGTCAGCAGATAAAAAGAAGACAAGATCAGCGCTTGGTATGCAGAAGGCTATGCCTGAATTGAATAACGGTATTGTAGCAATCGGCAATGCGCCTACTGCCTTATTTGAAATTATCCGACTGATTAGAGATGAAGGCTTAAGGCCAGCGCTAATTGTTGGCGTGCCTGTTGGTTTTATTGATGCTGCAGAATCTAAAGAGGAATTATTAAAGGTTGATGTCCCATATATTACAAATAAGGGTAGAAAAGGCGGCAGTCCGGTTGCGGTGGCTATTATAAACGCCCTCATAATACTTGCGAAGGAGTAGATGGGTAAATGGGTGAATGAGTAGATGAGTTTAACTCATATACCCATTTACCCATCTACTTTAAAAATATGTGCGAGGCAAAGGCATACATAATAAATAATGAAGGCAAAGAGGAACTCATCTTAGAGGCAGTATCTTCAGTCAAAAAAGAGGGCGATAAGATATTCCTAAGAAATATCTTTGCAGAGGAGAAGGAGTTTGAAGGAGAGATAAAAGAGATTTCCCTTACCAAGAATAAAATAATTTTGAAACGGAAAGGCTAAAAATAAATGAATGAAGAGATGCATAAATTAAAACACCTGCTTGAGCACTGGATTGAGCATAATGATGACCATTTGCAGAATTATCTTGATTGGGCTGATAGGGCAGAGAAGGCAGGGCATCCGGATGTGGCTAAGCAATTAAAGGCCGCTGCTGATGCTGCTTCACAGGCAACGAAATTTTTTAAGGAAGCAGAAAGGATGCTTTCAAAAGGTAAATAGATATGCATAGGACAATCATTAAAACCGACAAGGCGCCAAAGGCAATAGGGCCATATTCTCAGGCTGTCAAGATTGGCAATTTTATCTTTTTATCAGGCCAGATACCTATTGACCCCAAAACAGGTGAGTTAGTCAATGGTGATATTAAGGCGCAGTTTGAACTTGTGATTGAGAATATTAAAAATATACTTTCAGAGGCAGGCGCATCCTTACATGATATAGTTAAGGCTACACTCTTTTTAAAGGATATCAAGGAATTCTCTGAGATTAACACCATATACGGAAGGTATTTTGACAGCGAACCTCCAGCCCGCTCAACTGTAGAAGTCTCCAATCTGCCAAAGGGCGCAAGGTTTGAGCTGGAGGTTATAGCTTATAAGGAAGGTGTATGAATTTGATTAGAAATTAGTGGAAAAAATTTTCATAAAATTGGTAAAAAAATACACATCATAGAGCAGATGGTTAAACATACTGATTTTCTAATATATTGAAAATAAAAGATAAATAAAAAGATTATATATGCGTAACAACTGGCACAGTAATTGCGTATTATTGCTCTTGGGAGTAATCTAATGGCAACGATTTTGCACAGACAGACAGACAGACAGATTTAACCCTTCTTAAATATTTCTTTTTAAAAAATAATTTCAATTATAAAGGCAGTGCCATGCCCTTATGGGTCATGGCGCTGCCTTTATAATTTTGCAGGGGGAAGCCCTATGTGCCTGTTTGTCAGCAGTCAGGGTTGTCCAATGTAGGGGCATTGCATGCAATGCTTAATTAACATTTCCCCATTTTAGAAAAGGTTTTCTATTTTATCCCCCTTTTCTAAAGGGGGATAAAGGGGGATTATATGCGAGGTAATCTCCCCAAACCCCTCTTTAGGAAAGAGGGGTATAAAAAACAAAGAACTGGATTCCCGCCAAAAACATGCGGGAATGACGGATTAAAAAGAAAAGGAGGAGACAAAAATGTTTATGAAAACGACAAAAATCTTTTTATTATTTATTGCAATGCTTTTTGCTGTTGCCTTTACCGCCTGTGGCGGCGGTGATGGAGGAGGCGGGGGCGGAAATCAGCCACCAGTTGATTCTACGCCATCAATCTCCAACCTTCAATATTCACCTTCTTCGGCAACACTGAATCAAGGCGGTGGGGCAATAACTGTTTACGGTTCGTACGATTTTATTGATCATGAGGGAGACCTGAACGGGGGTTTCGTAACAATAAAGGTTTACGATCAGAACAATTACCTAACAAGTAACACAAGCACACCATTTACAGGAGATATTACAGGCATAACTTCAGGAACACTTGGTGGGCCAGTTACAGTCAACACCACTGTGGCAGGAATATTTCGTTTTGTTTTGCAGATAACTGATGGCAAAGGAAATAAATCAAATGAGTTAACTGGCATATTTACTGTAACTGTAAGTTGATGATCAGAAAATCAGCAGAACAGGAAGAACTGGGGAATAAAAAATGCGTGGATTAAAATTCTTTCCGTGTGTGGCCTGTTCGTGCTGGACAGTAGGTGATTTAGGAATTTGATTATTTGGGGCGAGCAATTCTTGGCAGCGCCAAAATTTATATTGAATATCAGTATAAACTATGCTATCTTTTAAGATAGATATGAATATAGCTTAGGCTATAAAGAATGGTTAATTTATAGAAAATCTAATTCCGAGGTGTTTCAAATGCCAAAGAAAATAAAAGATATTGCTGAAAGTATATTAACGCTTCCTGCAAATTCTCGAGCCTATCTTGCAGAGGTGCTTCTTGAGAGCTTGGATTTTGAAGAAGACTTTCCAATAAATGAGGAATGGATGAAAGAAATTAAAAGGCGCTGCCAAGAAATTGATGAAGGTAAAGTAGAATTAATTTCAGGAAAGGAAGGGCTTGCTCAACTTCAAAGGAAGTATTCATGAAACCTTTCCTTTTTCATCCAGAAGCGCTCATGGAAGCAGACGAATCAGCCAGATTTTATGAAGAACGGCAAGAAGGTCTTGGGAAGAGATTTATAGAAGCGTTAACTGATACGATAAACCGAATAATCAGAAACCCCAAACTTTATATAAAAATTGATGATACTATAAGAAAATGTCGTTTATTGCATTTTCCATACGGTGTTATTTATCGTGATATAAATGAGTTTATAGAAATAATTGCAGTTATGCATCTTAAGCGTGAACCAGGTTATTGGAAATCCAGAATCTGAGCAGACCATTTCACACAAGCTATACCTTCATAAAATGGGCGTATAACAATACGCCCCTACGAAGCCTTTTTTACCATACCTGAACGCAGGCACCTTGTGCAGACCCGCATCTTTTTCGTCCCGCCTTTTATAACAACCCTCACTGTCTGGACATTTGGAAAGAAGATCTTTTTGCTTCTGTTATTTGCGTGGCTGACATTATTTCCCATCATCTTGCCCTTGCCGCATACATCACAAACCCTTGCCATTTTTTTAAACCTCCTAAATATTATTGCCTAAAATAGGCTGTAATGCTATCATATTAAAAAAACTTTGGCAAGAGAAAAATCTGGATAAGATGAAAACAACATTAGAGACTCCAAAAAAGAATCTCACTCCCCATCTTACCGACT
>CAKKRA010000269.1 GCA_919902475.1 Nitrospiria bacterium | reverse complement strand
AAGATTGCCATAAAACAGAAGGGTGGAGCCCTTCAACTTATGACCATAATAAAAATCTGAGGTTTAAATTGATTGATAAGCATAAGGATATAAAGTGCAGTATATGCCATAGTGACGGCAAGTTTGCAGGGCTTGATACCTCCTGCGGTACATGTCATAAGCCGAATCACAAGGTAGAGAGGCCAAAGGAGTGCGAGAGGTGTCATACTGCAAAAACATGGAAGCTTGACCCAACTATACATGCTAAGAGGGGATTCCCATTGGTAGGCGGACACGCAAAACTTGGATGCAGCGACTGCCATAAGGATGCTGGATATAAGCAGCCTGCGGTAAGCTGCGCAACATGCCACAAGGATATACATTATAATCAATTCGGCTTGTTCTGCAAGGACTGTCATTCGCCAATGAAATGGAAGCCGTCTACCTTTACACATTCAAAGAGCGGTTTTGGCCTTGGCGGCGTTCATAGATTAATTGCAGACTGTTCAAAGTGCCACAGCAGCGGGCAGTATAAGAATCTTTCTTTAGAATGCTATAACTGCCATAAGAAAGATTATGAAGGCACAACAATGCCGCCGCATAAGGATTACAGCAGCATTTTCACAACAGAATGCAATAAGTGCCATAGGGATACAGACCAGAGCTTCAAAGGTATAAGGTTTGACCACAGCTTCTGGCCATTGGAGGGAAGACACGGCACTGCGCCATGCAGCGAGTGTCATGGAAGATAGGGAAATATTTATTAGTAGACTTTGTTAGTAATTCATGAGGAGGGTAGTTTTATGTCAACAAATAATTTAATCAAAAATGCCATTTTAATGCTCGTAATAACCATTATCTTGACATTAACCTATTCTACTGCCAACAGCAAATTTGCTAAACCGCAAAGCACTGACTGCTATAACTGCCACAGGAAACATTATGAGGGGACGACAACCCCGAATCATACCGCCAATAATTTCCCGACAAAATGCGACACCTGCCACAGGGCAGCAGCAGGCGCATGGCGGCCTGCTTCGGCCTTTAATCATGCAGGCATAACAAGCGGATGCTACGACTGCCATAAGGCAAAATATGATTCAACAACAAATCCGAACCATGCTGCATCCAGCTTTCCGACAACCTGTGAACAGTGCCATAAATCAACTAATTCATGGAAACCTGCAAGTTTTTCTCATACAAAATTCCCCCTTGTGGGCGCTCATGTAGCATTGCAATGCACCAGTTGTCATAAGGGCGGACAATATACAGGATTATCAGGGGAGTGCTATTCCTGCCATAAGGCAAAGTATGATTCAACTACTAATCCCAATCACGCAAACGCAGGCTATTCTACAGACTGCACCCTCTGCCACAGTGCATCTGCATCAACATGGAAGGGCGCAAAATTCAGCCATACAAAATTTCCATTAACAGGAAAACATATTGGAGTTGAATGTTCAAAATGCCATTTGAATAATCAATATACTGGCACATCAAAGGAGTGCAGCTCATGCCATAAGGCAAGATATGACGCTACAACAAGTCCAAGGCATTCTACTATTGGGCTTGGCACCACCTGCGAGCAGTGCCACAATACCTCAAACTGGAAGCCGGCTAACTGGAACCATTCAAATGCGCCGGCAAGCTGGTCATTAACAGGCTTACATACAACATTGACATGCACAATCTGTCATACAAACTCACAGCAGCTTTCAAGCAGAGAGTGCTATTCATGTCATAAGGCAAGATATGACGCAACAACTAATCCGAACCATGCCACATCAGGATTTCCGACAACCTGCGAGCAGTGTCATAATTCAACGGCTTGGAGGCCCGCGACATTTTCACATACAAAATACCCATTAACAGGAAGACATTTAGGCGTTGAATGTTCAAGATGCCATTTAAATAATCAGTATATAGGTACGCCAAATGACTGTTATTCCTGCCATTGGACAAGGAATCAGAAAGACCCATGGAAATTACGGCTCGGTCAGACTTGCCAGCAGTGCCATAATACATCAGCATGGAAGCCTGCAAACTGGAGTCACTCAAGTCCGCCTGCGAGCTGGGCTTTGACAGGCAAACATGCAGCAACAGTCTGCATAACCTGTCATACTAACTACAAGACAATTACATCAAGAGAGTGCTATTCCTGCCACAGGGCAAGCTATGACGCTACTATAAACCCGAATCACAGGGCGAGCGGATTTCCAACCACCTGCGAGCAGTGTCATAGTTCAACGGCTTGGAGGCCTGCAACATTCAGCCACACAAGATATCCATTGACAGGCAGGCATACAACTGTTGAATGTGCCAGATGTCATTTAAATAATCAATATGCAGGCACCCCGAGGGACTGCTATACCTGCCACTGGACAAGGAATCAAAAAGACCCGTGGAGGTTGAGGCTTGGCCAGACCTGCGAGCAGTGCCATAATACATCCGCATGGAAGCCGGCAAACTGGAGCCACTCAAGCGCGCCTGCAAGCTATGCATTGACTGGCCGCCATTCAGCAATTGTATGTACAGCTTGCCATGTGAATTATCAAGCTGTTGCCAGCAGGACCTGCTATTCCTGTCATAAGGCAAAATATGATGCCTCAACAAATCCAAAACACAGCACTGCGCGCATAGGAACCGTATGCGAGAATTGCCACAATACATCTGCGTGGACACCTGGAAAATTCAACCATGCAACAGATGGAAAAGGGGCAATATCCTCAAGGATGTCAAATGCAAAATGTAATAACTGCCATCCAAATAATAATGATTATACGCGAAATGCTACGAGGTGCCTCGGCTGCCATAAAAAAGAGCATTATCAAGACCCCTGCGCCCAGTGCCACTATACTGTTGCGCCGTGGGATAAGACGAGATAGATTTTATATTGTGGGGTCTGTGTATGATAGTAGGGGCTTAGTATATTAAGCCCCTACTTAATTAAATCCCTGCAAAATCTTATATGAAAAAGGGTAGGATGTGCAAAATAGAAAGATATCTGGGGCTGGATGGAATAAGTTTGTAGGATTTTTGCTGTCTTTGATTTTGACATTGTTTATTAATTCAACTACCTATTCATTAGAGCCTTCAGAGCAGCTTTTATTTAAGAAGATTGCAGTCCTTGATTTTGAGGATAAGGGGAATAAATATGGTGAAACGGCTGGGGATGCTATGAGGGATGCTTTGCAGAAGGGCTATCCCCATAAAATTATGACAAAGGCATTGACAACAGAGGGCTTGCAAAGGGAAGGGATAAAGATAAAATATCCTCTTTCATCTAAGGATATAATAAAGATTGGAAAGGCATTGAATGCTGATGCTATTATTACAGGTTCAATAAGTATGGCAGATAGGGTATCAATAACAGGACAGATATTTGACGCTAAAGAGGGGCAAATGCTCGCAATGGAAAGTTTTCAGGAAATGGGTGAGGCAGAGCCTTTGATTAAAAGAGGAATTCAGTTGCTTGCTTATAAACTGATAAACAGGATTCCGTATAAGGGCATAGTTATAGATAGGACAGAAAAGGGCTATACAGTTGATGCTGGAATAAATCAGGGTGTTGCAAAGGGAGCGGTTCTATCTGTATACGAGATTGTTGGCATTAACAGGCATCCCTTTCTCGGCGATGTGATTTCAGTTGATAAGGCAGAGATTGGAACATTGGTTGTTACTGATGTGAGCGAGAATTCATCCATAGCAAAGATAAGGAGCATAAAAACTGGAAGAGAGATAAGGGTGAATAATAAGGTTGATTATAAGCCGACAAAAGAGATTATTTCAAGGCCTGCTGAGGCTGTAGTAAAGAAGACTGTAATGCCATCGGCGCCCTTATCAAATGAAGCCGGCAGTTACAGTATTGATGAGATACTTACATTTAACAAGATTCTGCCATTCGGTTTTATTGATAAGACAGGCAAAAAGTATGACAGGGCAGTGGAGAGCGCGGTTAGATATGTGTTTGAGGCAGTATATCCTTTTAAGACAATAACTGTTTCAGAGGCATTGATTAAAAAGGAGCTTGATGCAAAGAGGATGGCAATGACGCATCCCATGCCGCAGAATGTTGGCGCATTAATCGGCAAGGTGAGCAGCGCAGATGTTATTGTAACCGGAAGCATTGAGATGGTTAATAATAATACGAGACTATTCATCCAGATGGTCAGTGGAAAAACAGGAGAGCCGTTATTCTATGAAGAAGAGATAATCATTGGCCAAGCAACTGCAGCAATAGTCAGGGATGTGGCGAGAAAGATTGCTAACAGGCTGATAAATAAGATGCCTTATAAGAGCGCTATCACAAACAAAAAAGATGATTTTGTTTATATTGACGCAGGCAAAAAGCATGGCCTTCGGAATGGCGCTATATTGCCTATATTTAAGATAAGAGGCATAAAGCGCGACCCTGTTACAAATGAAGTGGTATCAGTTGATAAAAGAATGATGGGTGAGATTATTGTGATAGATGCAAAAGACTACACATCCACTGCCAAGATGTATTCCGTTATCCTTGGCGAGAAGATAGATATTGGCAGCAAGGTTATGTTTGAGCCTGCGAAGGATATCGCTGTAACTGTGCTTCCACAGATGGAAGATGTAAAGTCAGAAGAAAAGGCTGCTGCTGCGCCGCAATCGCCAACAAAACAGAGAATATACGGAGACCTGTCTACTTCATATAACTATATGAAGACATCATACATGGATAGCGTCGCGCCTGATTATATTTATAGTACATTTACAACAAGGCTGAATCTCAATATGCAGAATCTCTTTAATTCTAACCTGAGCATATTCTTTGATGGAAATGAAAGGGAGGATTTGGGTTCAACTTCTTTAACACAACAGAGTCAGTATTCTATAACAACATTGTATCTGCTTTATCAGAATCTCTTTGGCAGGCTTGATACATTTATTGGCAGGCACAGCGTTTCAGAGGGCGCTGTTTATATTGACGGAGGCCAGTTAAGATACAATTTTACTCCCAAGTTTAGAATCGGCGGATTCGGCGGCATCAGGTCAGATACAAACAGTTACGAGGTAGGGCGAAATAAGACCGATTATGAGATCTACGGCATATACGGCGGTTACGACGGCGACATATTAGGAACATCGCTCGCATATGTTAATATGTTTAATAAAGGCATTTTTGACAGGGGATATGCAAACCTGCAGACCTATTTAAGGCCAACACCCTATCTGAGATTTAATATGTATCTTACAGAAGAGTTGAATTTTATATATAGCGATGAACAGATGTTTGATACTACTAATCTTTATGTAAGCGGTACATATAATCCAATACCTGACATTACCCTTTCACTCGTATATTCCATGTTTGAGCCATTTAAGACCTTTTCTGATAAAACGCTTTCATATACGGAATATCACGAACACAGATACGAAGGGAGAGCAAGCTATAGGTTCCTTAGGCACTATAATATTGATGCAAGCGTTTCTTATCAGCACAGGGAGGAGACGCCACAACACAGTATTATGTACTCCATTGGAGCAGGTGATACAAACTTTTTAAATACAGAGATTCAATGGAATTTTAGGTATAGCCTGAATTTTTATAATATGCAGCCAGAATCAGATCCCATGATGCACTATCACACACATTCTGAGGTTTATTTTTTCAGCATTGGTAGAAGCCTGTTTAACAGACTTTACCTTGACGGCAGATACACCTATCAATACATAAATGAACATCACGAAGAAGCTGGTATGGGGGACAAAGAGACAGCAATGAATATACTTGGATGCACGCTTTCTATGAATCTTCCATACAATTTTTATGGGTTAATGACTTATGAACATACAAGTACAAAATCTAATATTCAGGGAAGCTCAGATGCAGATAATATTTATGCGCAGGTGGGGTATAGATTTTAATATGCGGTGGAGACAGCATACTAAGTGAATTATATGAGAAAACCTTATTCGGTTTTGTTTCTTTTTAGTCTGGTAATTTTTATTGGCTGTGCAGCAGTTCAGGAGAGCGGCAAGGCTGCCGGTAAAAAGGCTCCATATATAGTTTTTACAGTTCCTGCAAACGGCCAGACAACAGTGCAGCGCTCAGGAAACTTTTATGTTGAGATATATTTCAGCGCAGAGATGGATCCGACAACAAAGGATTTTTTTATGATGACAGCAAGAGGCAGGAGGGTGGAAGGCAGGTTTTTCTGGCTGAATGGCCATACAATGCAGTTCAGGCCTGATGCTGTATTAGAAGCAAATGCTAACTATGAATGCAGGATAACCGATGGCTATTCTATATACAAAGAGAGGTTAAAGGATATTCCGTATTTATGGTTATTTACAACAGGGCCATAAAGACATAAAAACAGTGAACAGTGAATAGTATATAGTGGACAGTTATCGC
Organism: Nitrospiria bacterium; assembly: GCA_919902475.1. Lineage (GTDB taxonomy): Bacteria > Nitrospirota > CAKKRA01 > 9FT-COMBO-42-15 > 9FT-COMBO-42-15 > 9FT-COMBO-42-15. The sequence goes on along the minus strand of CAKKRA010000269.1, from coordinate 4,736 downwards.
TATTCACTGCTCTCAACCAAGAGGAAAAAAGGCGAACATATAGATTCGCCCATGTATTAAAAAAGGAGGCATAGGAAGATGGGAACAAAATTTAAAATCAATTCAGATGACTGCACTGGGTGCGGCTTATGCGAGGACGCATGCCCGGAGGTCTTTAAGATAGTAGACGAAAAATCTACTGTCAACAATGAGGCAGTTGACAAAAATATCGCTGCAGCGACAGAGGCAATGAAATCGTGTCCTGATAATGCGATTGTTTCTGCGTAACAAGAGCAATTGTTTATTTGTCTTTATAGGAAGAAGGTGATTAATATGATTAGAACCTTAGATATAAGTGATTTTGCAGAGCCAAAAAAGAAGAGGATCTTTTATCCTGATTTTTCATCTTCGGCAAGCAACGCTGCCCAAAAAACTCCAGAACAACAGCAGTGCCGGGAGCTTTTTGGAATCAAGGGGCTGCTTTGCCAAAAGGATAAGGGGATGGTTGTTTACCGCGAGGGAGAAGATGGAAATAACTTTTATCTTCTGCAAAAAGGCAGCGTCACATTAAATATCAATCAGGGGATGATTTTTGAGAGCGTAAAGCCCTTTGAGTTTTTTGGCGTTGAATCTGTCTTTTCAAAAAAATGGATGACAACCGCAGTTGTAAATGATGATGTGGAGCTTTACGAATTCAGAAATTCCGATTTAACAGATTCAATTGATTTTAGAAAAGGGAGTGAATTATTAAAAATAGTTGAGCAGGCATATTTAAAGGAAAGGCTGAGGTTATTGTTATATAAGATTTCCCCTTTTAGTGGCGTCAATGAAAATGAGTTTAAAGATATAAGTAAAAACATAGCAATAATGCCATTTAAAAAGGGCCAGATTGTAGAATTAGGGCAGGAAGATGATTTATACATAGTTTCAGAAGGAATGATGATTTCTGCTGCAGATGCCATTGTCACCAATAGCACTGTTTATCAATGCGGCGATATAATCTATAAGCCGCTATTCAAACTTGCTGGAGAGGAGAATGGCGAGTTATTGAAGCTGAATGAAAAGATTGTTCAGAGGCTGGCAGAAATATCCGAGCCTTTTAAAGGCAAAATAGATGCTGAGCTGAAAAAGAGAGAAAAATATGCCAAACCTGCAAGCAATAAACAAAAGGGCTCTGAATCCGTAGCCCATGTTATGCCTGAAAACCCTGTTAGAGAACTAAGCCCTATAACGACCAAAGACAGTGGTATGGAACCATTATCTCTAAAGAATGATTTAAGCTGCCAGGGTGTGGCAACCTTCTCTAAAGGGGTAAAAGAGCAGAAGCCGGCTAATATGGAGAATAGTGTTGAGATAAAAAAAGAGGAGAAGAAGAAGGAGAGATTAAATGCGCACGAAGTAAGACTTTTGCTGTCAGCCTCCCCTGCCTTTGGCAGCATAGGCCTTGAAGAGAAGTCAAAGATTGCTAAGTATGCTGAATTGGCCTGTTTTGATAAGAATCAGGAAATCATAAAGGCTGGCACATTCGGCGAGGGTAAATTTTATATTATCAAAAAAGGGCAGGTGAAGATTATAAAGGCAAACAGCAGAGGGAATATTATAACAGTGGGCTGGTTAGCGGAAGGCGATTTCATCGGAGAGCAGCCGTTGATTTATAATGTTGAAAATAGCGAGACCATAATATCGCTAACAAATATTGAACTGCTTGCCCTTGATAAAAAAAGCTTCAAAAGCCTTTATGATTATTATCCGAGTTTTAAGCTGTCGATTATAAACAGGTTAAAGGAGAGGGCAAAAGGGTTTTCTGAGGTTGAAAACAACCTGAAGGCATTAAGCATAATGAATTTTATGGTTGAAAATGGGCTTACCTATGCTGTAAACCTCAAGGTATATGAGCTTAATAAATGCATCAATTGTTTTTCCTGCGTTAAGGCATGCAAGGCGAGGCATGGCACAGCAAGATTCAGAAGGATAGGGCCAAAATATAGCTATATGAGCATTGCGCAGTCCTGCCGCACCTGCAAACACCCAACCTGCATTAGCAAATGCAGAAAAGATGCTATCAGACGTGAGAATGGCGGCGAGATCGCAATCAACTCAAAATGCGTTGGATGCGGCTTATGCGCCAAATACTGCGGCTTTGGGGCTATTGAGATTATTGATGCGGGCTCAGAAAATGGCAAACAGAAGCGTATGGCCAATAAATGTGAACACTGCAGGGGTTATAGTAATTGTGCCTGTGTATCAGAGTGCCCCACAGGCGCTATAAAGCATGTAGAGCCGAGGGCATATTTTAAACATCTTTTAACACAGCATGAGGTTAAATGATATTTGATTTGAAAGGAGGTGAGGATGTGAGAAAACGGTGGGGCATAATGTCTTTATCAGCGCTTATAATGCTGATGATGCTATTTATCAGCTCTGAATATTCCTTTGCAATGTCATTTGACAAGGCTAAGAAGCTGATTGTCAAAGAATCAAGGCAAAAGGGTTTTGAGCAACCCGATATTTCAAATGCAGTAGGCATTATGAAAGACCTTATTCATAAGGGAATCAGTGTGGATGATGCGTATGCTGTTGCAAGCCGGATCGTAAAAAGAAGCAATCATGAAGAACTTAAAGAAAATACCGAACGAATAAGAGAGGCAGCAGTAAACAGCCCGGATTATTGGGTAACTCGAAATTAAACAACGGAGGTGTAGAGATGAAAAGGAATATTTTACGCATTTTTTCAGTTTTAATTGTTACTCTATTTTTATTTCCAGCAATATTATATGCATTTCAAGCGGATCTAAATGTATGGAAATCTGTATACCCATCTTCAACCTTAGGCAGCACATTGGGATGCAGCCTTTGCCATGGGTCATCATCAAAGTCGCAAGCTAATGCTGTCTCGTATGGAAGGGCGGTGTGGGGTACTTCGCCTATATCATCGGCTGCTATCAGCGCTGCAGGAACTCTTGATTCAGACGGCGATGGGGCTACTAATCTTGCTGAGATAAATGCAAATACTGACCCAAGCAATGCTGGAAGCAAGCCAGCTCCGCCGCCACCACCACCAGCGGATGCTTCGCCAATAGCAAGGATAACAGTTGCTAAGACAACATTTACAGTAGGCGAAACAGCTGCTTTTAGCGGTTCAACTTCATCAGATGATAAGGGAATAAGCAAATACGAATGGGATTTAAATGGTGACAATGCTATTGATGTTAGCGGAGCAACAGCATCAACCACCTATGCTGCTGCTGGTTCTTACAAGGTAACACTAAAGGTTACGGATACTATAAATCAGACAGGAAGCGCCTCTGTTACAATTACAGTAAATGCGCCAGCGCCTGCACCAACACCAACTCCAACACCAACACCAACGCCAACACCTGATACGGCGCCAATAGCCAGGATAACAGCATCAAAGAACTCTGTTAACGTTGGAGAGGTTGTTAATCTCAGCGGCTCAGGCTCAAGAGATGATAAAGGCATAACTAAATATGAATGGGATTTCACATCAAATGGAAGCATAGATGCTGCTGGTGTGAATGCATCAACCTCATATAATACAGCAGGGACATATAGGGTTACACTTAAGGTTACTGATACAATTGGCCAGACAGGGACAGCAACCTTAAATATAACTGTGTCCGCAATAGGAACGGCACCACCACCTTCTCCTGCTCCAATACCTCCTAATAGGGACGATGATGACAGAAAGAAAGACGATGATGACAGAAAGAAAGAGGGCGAACGGAAGAAGAAAGAGGATGATGAGCGAAAGAAGCGTGAAGACGAACGGAAGAAGAAAGAGGACGATGAACGAAAGAGAAGAAGATAATAATTTCTAACATCTTACCAATATTAAGGGCAGGTGGAAATAAATACACCTGCCCTTTTTTATTAATATGAAAAAGATTTGTGATTGACTGAAAAATAAAAAATCAGTATAGTTACCTCTTATGAATGTACTTTTGATATACCCAGCCTCTGATAATGTCTTTAGCAAGGTTGGTTTTATCCTGCCGCCGCTCGGACTTGGATATATTGCCGCAGTCTTAAGAAACGCCGGCCATAAGGTGAAGATCCACGATTTTAATGTTCAGCATGATGGCATCAGCTTTGAAGGGTTTGACATTGTAGGCATCTCTGCGAATACATCAAGGCACAAGAGGGCATTGCAGATTGCAAGAGAGGCACAGAAGGCTGGTTTAAAGGTAGTTATGGGCGGCCCGCATGTTACCTTTATGGATGAAGATACCATAATGAATGACAATATAGACTTTGTTGTTCGTAATGAAGGTGAAGATACCTTTTTAGAGCTTATTGATACGATTGAAAACAGACTGTCTCTTGACGGAGTAAAAGGCATTTCATATAAAGAAAATGGCAGGTTCAGAAGAAACCCTGACAGACCAGCGATAGGGGATATAGATTCCATACCGCTTCCTGCAAGGGATCTGATACAGATGAGCAGATATAATACCATGGAGATGGCTAAGAGGAAGACCACATCAATTATCACAAGCAGAGGCTGTCCGTTAGACTGCTCATTCTGCGCATCATCCTTTTCCAGCATGGGCTGGCGTGCAAGAAGGGCTGATCTCGTTGTTGATGAGATTGAGCTATTAAATAAGGAATATGGCTTTAGCGGCATTGCCTTTTTGGATGATAATTTCACCTTGAAACCGAGCAGGACAATTGAGATTTCCAAAGAGATTATAAAAAGGGGGCTTGATATAAAATGGTGGTGCTTCTCCAGAGTGGAT
>CAKKRA010000268.1 GCA_919902475.1 Nitrospiria bacterium | reverse complement strand
CTTCTTTTTCAGTCTCAGGAGGAGGAGGAACCTTTAATGTTGATGTCGTTGTAGCTCTTCCCACACAGACAGCCGCCCAAGTTAAGGTAGAAGGCGTTCTTCAAAGGGTTGTTGGCGCCAAGGCAAGGATAGGACTGACCTTTTACAAACCTAATACTGATACCACTCATACTACTTCTCATACTACTGATGGCGGAAATGTGCGGGTTTCTGTTGCAGGCGGAAGCCTCTCAAGCACAGTAAACGAGATAAATATCACAAGGCCTGATTCTAATACACCTCTTGGTGAGACGCTATGGACAGTAACAGGCTATTTTGCACAACAGGAGACTATGGAAAGCGGTCCAGGACCAAGATATGCTTCTGCAGACTTTTCAATAAACAATACAAATGACCCACATAACTATGGAACAGGCGGACAGCCTGTATACCGCTCCTGCGGAAAGAGCTATGTCCTGTATATCACTGACGGCGAGCCATGTTCAGATGGCCATCTGCCGGCAACACTATCAGATTATGCCAGTGGCAAATCAAACTATAACTGTTCAGGCGGCAGTTGTCCTGCTGTTGACCCGCCTGGACCTGCTTCATTTTCTGCATCAACCTTCCCGACTTGCGGTGCAGGCAACTATGTTGCAGGCATAGAGGATGTTGCCTTATATGCACATACAACTGACTTAAGGAGCCCTACCCTCGGCGTAAATGCAATTGACAAAACACAGAATCTGAACATGTATTTTGTATTTGCCTTTGGCAAAGGCTCTACTTTACTAAGATATGCTGCAATAAACGGCGGTTTTATAGATAGTGATCCTTATGATGGCACACCTGATATCCCCTCAGAGTGGGATAAAAATAATGACGGTGAGCCTGACAACTTTTATGAGGCTACCGAGGGCGCTAAACTTGAAGCATCTATTGAAGCAGCCCTATCAGACATGCTCAAGCGAGCATCATCTGGCACAGCGGCATCTGTTCTTGCATCAGGCGAGGGCCGTGGGGCAAATCTTCTTCAGGCAGTATTTTATCCAAGACGCGCCTTTGGCAATGATATTGTTGGCTGGACAGGCTCGCTTCAAAACCTATGGTATTATGTTGACCCGCTATTTACTTATAGCAACATAAGGG
>CAKKRA010000267.1 GCA_919902475.1 Nitrospiria bacterium | reverse complement strand
TCAGGCAAATGTATTTTATCACCTTACAACAAAGGGTGATTCAGGCTATGAATTTGGCGACCAGCTTTCAGCAGATGTTATCAGCAGGTATCAGCTATTTAATTATATAAACATCGGCCTTGAGGTGAATGGTGTATATGCAGGCAAGGATAAAGACCATGACAACAGGTTTACAACAAACACAGCACTTTTGGATGATACATCAAATACAGGGCTCTTTGCTGTATATGTAACGCCTGCAATCCAGATAAAGATACCGAATACAGGCGGAAGCCTTGAGATCAAATATCAGCAGCCTGTATATCAGAATGCCAACGGCATACAACAGGTGATTGACTGGAGGGTATTCGCATCTTTTACATGGAACTTTTAACAGCTTTTAACTTTGCTGTTAGTGTAACAATTTTTGTTTTAGGAGGGGTGATATGAGGACAATAATTAGTTTAATCTTGCTAATCTTTATTGCTGCAGGCTGCGGCGGCGGCACTGCAACGAGCGGAGGCAATAGTGATCCAAATAATGGAAAGACCGCATCATCTGCCCCAATCAAGCTGGGCTTTTCAGGCGGTTTTGTTGATGTTGACGGCGATGGAATCGCTGACATGGCAATAGGCGCGCCTAATGCAGTTATAGACGCCAATTTAGGGGCTGTTTATATTTATAAAGGCAATTCATCAGGAGGATACTCTTCTTCTCCTGCCTTTACCCTGAAAGGTGACGACAACTTCGGCTACAATCTTGCAAAACTTGATAATGATGTTTTTGCTGTTACTGCTATTAATGGAGATGGAGATGATTCATCCCTTTGCGGCTCTGTTTATATTTACAAAGGCAGCGCTAATGGCCCGACCCTAATCAAAAAGCTCGGGGGCGAAGGGCCGCTGGATAAGTTTGGATTCTCCATTGCCTCAGGCGATCTTAATAACGATGGGCATAAAGACATAATCATAGGCGTCCCATACCACACCAATGAAGCTGCTCTGTATAAGAGCGGCGCTGTTTATATCTACTTTGGGCCGGATTTTACCAATCGCATTGCGCTCTATGCGTCGTCAACGAACAAAGGGATTGGATGGAAGGTTGCCACTGGTGACATAAACAATGATGGCGTCTCGGATCTCCTGATTTCAGTTAGCGGAAAGGTTTTAGGGTTTTATGGAGGGGATCTGTTTGCGCCAAACATCAATTCCCCTGATTTAACGATTAGCAGCTCTGCCTCAGGATTTGGGAAGAGCATTGCTGTTATGGGAGATTTGAATGGAGATGGTTACGGAGAGATGACTATTGGAGCGCCAAATGCTGTTGTTACGATTGGAACTGTCTCCAACCGCGACAC
>CAKKRA010000266.1 GCA_919902475.1 Nitrospiria bacterium | reverse complement strand
TTTTTCACCCTCCCCCTTACCCCCTCCCATCAAGGGAGGGGGTAAAAAAGTTGTTAAATCCAAAATTATATCCCCTCTCTCCTTTGGGGAGAGGGTCAGGGTGAGGGGGATCATCTACTCCATCAAGTCCTTTTTCTTTTTATCAAACTCCTTCTTGTCTATCTCGCCTTTTGCATATCTCTTCTTTAAAATATCAAGCGGCGTCTCCTTTTTTTCCTCTGTTGAACCTTGCTGGCCCATGAGCATCTTCACTAAATAGACAATACCGATAATAATCAGAGCCCAGAAGAGGATCATAAAAAACGGTCCAAAAAACGGTATGCCCCATCCGCCAAATCCATTACCCCAGTTCATCATAGATGCCTCCTTTGTTAAAGGTTAAAAGGCTGTTGAAAAAGTCATCAACAGTCTTGATTACACAGATTAGGAAAAATGATTGCACAGATATTAGAGATTGTTGAGTTTTTTAACAAGCTTTTAATGATTGAACAACTGTTCATATATTACAATAAATTAATGCAAATTGTCAATGCACATTTTTAAGTGTCAATCGTGCAATCGTGCATTGCACACCGTGCGTATGCAATGTTTTAAGTGAATTGATATGAAATATAGTTGGTATGTAATCCTTGAAAATTCAATATGTTGTGTATTATTTAAAACTGTTTAAGAGATGGCACATATCTTGCAAATATATTAAATAGAAAATCAATTTAGCCTCTACCCCCCACCCTGGCCCCTGATTGAAGAGATTCTTCAGGGGCCTTTTTATTTATATTAATCCGTATTTCTTTCTCTTGCGGTATAATGTGGAAGGATTAATCTTTAATTCATCTGCAATCCTTTTCAGTATATCAGGTTCATTCTTATACTTTTCCTCAAGGGATATTAGCAGGCTCTTTTCATCTTTTGATTCAGATTCATCGCCTGTCATCCTGTTCCCAATCTCTGTAAAATACCTTGTGGTTAGTATTTCGCCTTTTTCCAATATAACTGCCCGTTCAATGGCATTCTCAAGCTCCCTGATATTACCTGGCCAACTGTATTCCATCAGCATAGCGACAAGCTCAGGAGACGGCTCTTTTATATTCTTCTTATTCTTCTTGTTGAATTTATCAATAAAGTGGATTGCTAAAAGCGGTATGTCATCCTTCCTATCCCTTAAAGGAGGGATCCTTACAGGTATAATATTTATCCGGTAATAAAGGTCTTCACGGAACGTCCCTTTTTTAACAGCATCCTCCAAATCGCGGTTTGTTGCTGCAATCACCCTTACATCCACCTTTATTGTCTCGCTTCCGCCAACACGTTCAAACTCCATTTCCTGCAAGACCCTTAATAACTTTAACTGCATGGATATTGGTATGTCCCCCATCTCGTCCAAAAATATAGAGCCGCTGTCAGCAACCTCAAACCTTCCTTTGCGCAGTTTATATGCGCCGGTGAATGCGCCCTTTTCATGGCCGAATAGCTCGCTCTCTAAGATGTTTTCAGAAAGGGCTGTGCAGTTCACCTTTACAAACGGGCCATTTGCCCTTTTGCTGTTGTAGTGTATTGCCTTTGCAATCAATTCCTTGCCTGTGCCTGTCTCTCCCATTATTAATATGGTTGCCTCTGTATCTGCCACACCTGGCAGCATCTCCAGAATCTCTTTCATCCTCTGGTTATTTGTAATAATATTCTCCATGCCATAGAGCTTTTTTACCTCCTGCGTGAGCATCTCAACCCTGTTTAACAGCTTCTTCTGCTCAACAGCATTTTTGATGATTATGTACATCTCATCAAAATTTATAGGCTTTGTTAAATAGTGGAAGGCGCCGAGCTTCATTGCATCCACTGCCATCTCTATTGTGCCATAGGCAGTAACCATGATAACAGGAAGGTCTTTGTATCTGTTCTTTATAATCTTTAAAAGTTCAAGCCCGCTGATATCAGGCATCTGGTGGTCAAGGAGCAGGACGTCAATATCCCTTTCCTGCAGTATCTTAAGGCCGTCATTTCCATTATCTGCTGTAAAGACGCTGTATCCCTCTCTCTGAAGGTTCATCTCCATTACCTTCAGGATGGCCTTTTCATCATCAATTATTAAGATTGAATTGGGCATAATCAGGCGTGCCTTCTAATGGCAGTCGTATAGTGATAAGGGTGCCAGCTCCTTCCGGGTTATCATCAACCTTTATTTCGCCTTTATGGTGGTTTACAACCTTCTGTACAATGGAAAGACCAAGTCCTGTGCCATTCGGTTTTGTTGTATAAAATGGCTTAAAAAGAGACGCTTTGTCCTGTATACCCTTTCCATTATCTGCAACAATTATTTCAATCCATGCCTGTTCATTAGCCTTTACAAGACCCGTGCTTACCTTAATCCTGCTGCCGTAATTTGACGCCTCAATGGAATTCTTTACAATATTCACCAGAGCCCTTTCAAGCTCTGTTGGATATACAGGCACATCAGGAATTCCCTCATCAAGCGCAATCTTTAAGTCAATATCAGCCTCAAGGAAGCCCCTGTCCATAAACTTAAGGGTCTTTAAGACAAGGTGATTGATATTTATCTTTTCAATGCTGCCCTTTATCGGCCTTGAAACCTCAAGCAGGTCTCCTGTAACCTTATCAAGCCTTACCACCTGATCCCTTAGAAGCTCTGTTATCTCAGCAATCTTTTCATCATTATGATATTCCTTTGTAAGATAATGCAGTCCACCTTCAATAACATGCAGGGGGTTTCTAACTTCATGCGCCACCTTTGCGGCAACAATGCCCAGCTCTGCCATCTTCTTTGACTGTACGAATTCCTTATAAAGCCTCTTCTGCTCAGTGATATTGTCAAATACCACAATAAGCGGGACATCCTTATCATACCTTACGCCATACAAAGGCATTATGTTTATATTCATTATTACTTCCTTGCTGTTTAATATAAACCCTTTTTCAATATTCTTTAACAGTTTGCCGTCTTTTTCAAATTTCCTCAACTGAATATTTACAAATTCAAAGAAACTGCTGCAGTCAATATACTTATACTTTGTATTATCAAGCCTCTTTCCAATGATATTTTTCAGCTCAATGCCGAGTATCCTCTTTGCGCTATTGTTAAAAAACCTTATTTTTTGGCCTTCATCAAGGGCTATTATACCTGTAGAGAGGCTGTTTAAGATATTATTGGTATACTTATGGAGATGATTGATTTCGTCATTAGAAAGCTCAAGCTGCCTTGAATATTCCACTGCCTCTTTCTTTGCCTTTTCTAAATCAGAAATAGTTGCAGTAAGATTTCTTACAGTCAGCTTAAATGCATCATCAAGCTGATAAAGCTCATCACCGCAATTATATTTATAGATAACGCATTTTCTGCAGTCCTCAATCTTTTGTGCATATACACCCTGAACCTTGCCAAGGCAGTATGTGCCGGCAATTGCCCAGCAGCGGAGATTATCCTTGCCGTATACAGCGCATTCCTTGCTGTTGCATTTTAAAACATCCCAGCAGCGTGCAAAGTTAGTGTCAAATGCGTTTAAAGATGAGAAATCGCCTTTGTGGGTTTTATAAACAGCCTCTGCAATTCTTGAAATCGGATGCAATATCAGCCTTGTGAGGGCTGCAATGCCCAAAATTCCTAAAAGTAGGTTAATCAGCGAAACCTCTAATACAATCTTCCATGCCTCTTGCTGCGTATATGCCACAATAAATAGGCTGAAGATTGAAGAGAAAAACAGGAAGGCAAAAAGGCCTATTAATATCTTTGTCCTTATTGGAAACGATTTTATTATCCGTTTTATATTCCACATAACTATATTATACAAGAAATGCAATATCTGTGCCAAGTTTCTTAGCTCCTCTCCCTTGATGGGAGAGGGCAGGGTGAGGGTGAAACCTAAGACCTCAAAGATATATTTAACTTACTCATAAGATTAACAGAAAAAAGGGAAAGTTTCAAGCAGCAAGGGGGAAAAGAATTTACACATAAATCTTGACACTGCCTGTGGAAAACTTGACAAATAGGAAACTGCTAATATAATTAAATATATCAAGGCATTATGCAGGGTATAATTAAGATGAAGGAAGATCAAAACTTTGAAGACACAAAAAGCCAAAAATAAATATGTAATCAGCCAAAAGCAGGCTGAAGATGCCTTAAAGGAGAATAAGGAAAGATTAAGGCAGATAGAGGAGGAGACTCAAAAACTCAGGATGTTTGTTGAGCAGACCTCTGACTGGGTTATTATTACAAACAGGGATGGGAATATTGAGTATGTAAATAATGCTGCAGAGGCGATTTCAGGGTATAAAAAAGAGGAGCTTATAGGAAAAAACCCAAAACTCTTTAAATCCGAAATGCACGATTCAGGGTTTTATAAAAGGATGTGGGAAGTCCTTTTTTCAGGCAATCCATTTGTGGATATATTCATAAACAGGAACAAAAAGGGCGAGCTCTTTTATATCCACCAGACCATCAGGCCGTTGAAGGATAAGAACGGCAATATCACCCACTTTGTTGCCACAGGCAAGGATGTAACCCAGCTTAAG
>CAKKRA010000265.1 GCA_919902475.1 Nitrospiria bacterium | reverse complement strand
GACAATACAAAATGATATCTCAAAAATTACACCCTCTTGCAGGCAGCGCCTTTGCCAACCTAAGGCTTGTGAAGCTTTTTAACGAACCAATTTTACATGCTATAGATGAAATTACTAAAAGAACAAAGAAATTAATATAAGAGAGGCTAATAAGAATGTATGCTAAACTTAGTTGAAATTTAAGTTAGCGGCTCCTAAAATGATGTAAGGTTAAAGAGTTAAAGCAAAAAACATCAAGAAAGGAGCCGGTATGAAAAGGATATTACAAATCTCATCAAAAAGCAAGGTAAGAAAGGCAAAGGCAACAGAGGTAAAGAGTCTTAAGGAATATGGGGTAATGGATGTAGACAGTAAGGTGGCATTGATACAGGAACTAATTCCATTGGGACTAATGCACATAGAGGAGTTATTGAAGGAAGAGGTATTAAAGCTGGCAGGAGGAAGGTATAGCCGGGATGGTATATCTGGGTATGACAGATGGGGCAGGCAGCGAGGGTCAGTATACATACTGGATCAGAAGGTGCCGATCATATATCAGAGGATAAGGGACACCATAAATAAGAGGGAAGTGCCTTTAACTTTATATGAGCAATTTCAGGAGCCGAGAAACCTTGATGAAGGGCTGTTTAGGAAGGTTTTACATGGATTAAGTTGCAGGAACTATAAGGGATGCGCAGAGGCAGTGCCTGGCGCCTTTTCCTTAAGCGCATCAACAGTATCAAGGCGATATATAGAGGCGAGCCGCACAAAACTCAAGGAGATCATGAAGAGGAGGCTTGATGTATATGACTTTACAGCAATAATCATGGATGGCAAGACCTTTGGGGAAGATGAGATAATCATGGCGGTGGGGGTAGACATGAAAGGCAACAAGGTTCCCCTTGGCATAATCCAGAGTTCTACAGAGAATCACAAGGTAATAAGAGAGTTTTTAAACGACCTGATAGACAGGGGTTTGAAATATGACAAAGGGCTATTATGCGTAATAGACGGAGCCAAAGGGTTTAAGAAGGCTATACAGGAGGTATTTGGCATATACGGGATAATACAGAGATGTCAATGGCACAAGAGGGAGAATGTAATATCATACCTTCCCAAAGGGATGCAGGCAGAATATAGGAGGAAACTACAGGCTGTATACAGCAAGGACACATATGAGAAGGCTAAAGCAGCCCTTTTGAGGATAAAGGCTGAACTAAATCTGATAAACGAATCAGCAGTAAAGAGCCTTGAAGAGGGGTTAGAAGAGACCCTGACGATACTAAAGCTTGGGATGCACAAAGAGATGTTAAGGAGTTTTACTACGACGAACATGATAGAGAGCATACATGCTTTAGTAGAACAGATGACAGGGAAGGTGGATTACTGGAAGAACTCTAATCAGAAGCAGCGATGGGTAGCGTCATCATTGCTTCATATAGAACAGAGGCTGAACAGGGTAAATGGACATAG
>CAKKRA010000264.1 GCA_919902475.1 Nitrospiria bacterium | reverse complement strand
TAAGAGCGATATTGCTGACATAAAAAATGTCGGCGGCAGGCCTGCTGGAACAATTACTGCTGGCTATTTTTTAAGCAGATTTATTGAAGGCTTTCCATGGGCGCATCTTGATATCGCTGGCACTGCATGGGAGGATAAGGGAAGGCCGTACAAGCCCAAAGGAGCATCAGGGGTTGGGGTGAGGCTGCTTTCAGAGCTTTTCTTAAACTGGAAATAGGAGAAATATGCGGGAAATTCGTCTTTCAAAAAAAACTACAGAATTATCAGGAAAAATCGTCGCATTCCTGATTGGCATAGCGCCTATTAATCTTGAAATAGATTCAGTGGCATCTGAGGTTAAGACCTTAAAAAGCTCTCCGAATTATCCTGATGTCATACCAAAACATAAAATAGTAAAGGAGGAAAAAAGGAATATCCGCGGCAGGGATGTCAGCTTTCTGGTAAAGTCATATCTCCCTGATGTAATAATTGCTGAGGCGTCGATTGAGCTTGAAAACCTCCTTGCTGATTCTGTCCTGGACTTTAAGGCTGAACTTATTGCTGAATGCGAAAAGATACTTGCAGAGTATCAATGCAGCAAAGAGTTTGATGAGGATTATACTGTCTACTGTATATCAAATTACAGCGGCGACCCTGAGGTATTCCTGTCCCTTCATGGCGAGAAGGTTGCTGCATTATTAAAAAACGAGCGCATATCTATTGATGAGAATGAGGTAAAAACAACGCTTGAAACTGCCCTTAAATATGCAAAGGATGATTTGACAATTGTTGACTGGGACGGCGCATTTTTATTTGAACCGCAGGGAGATATAGGAAGCAACATAGAGTTATTTGAGATCGCAAATCTACAGTTATTAAAATTGAGGATTCTTGATTTTCAGCTTGATGCAAGGCTTGAAAAAAGCGTAGAGCTGCTAAAGAGGAGAGAGCAGAAATTATTATTCAGGTCAAGGGAGGTCAGAAAAACCATAAAGGAGATTGTTCAGATACGGACGCAGACCATACTGGAATCAGAGGCAATAGAGCACAACATTAAGCTGATAGGCGACTGGTACTCTGCAAGGCTCTACAGTCTTCTTTCAAGGAAATTTCACCTTGATGAGTGGAGAAAGGGCATAAATGAAAAAATAGACACCCTTGAGGATATTTATTCAATTGCATCTGAGAATTTTACAATATCGCTCGGAACAACCCTTGAGTTTATTATTATTGCAGGGTGGTTTGCGCTTCTTATCGGCTATCTTGCCCTCTTCTATCTTGAGATAAACGTAAAATGAATTTCAATAATCTGAGTAAAAACAAAATGATAATCCTTGCCTCTGAATCTCCGAGAAGGGCTGAGCTGTTAAGGCAGATTGGCTTGAAATTTGAGATAAGGCCTTCTGCAGTTGATGAAGGCAAAGAGCCGAAAGAATCCCTTGAGAATTATGTTAAAAGGGTTGCGTTATCAAAGGCAGAAAAGGCAGCAGATACATGTATGGGCGAACGGCCGTTCGCCCCTACCGTAATCATTGCTGCTGATACTATTGTGATACTAAGCAAAAAAAGGCTCGGCAAACCAGAGTCCCCTGAAAGCGCAATTGCCATGCTGAATAAACTCTCTGGTAAATGTCATAAAGTAATGACAGGGCTTGCTGTTATTGATACGCAAACAGGCAAGAAAAAAACAAAGATTGTAGCAACAAAGGTCTGGTTTAAAAGATTGACTGCTGAGGAGATTGCTGATTATGCGAGAAGCGGCGAGCCGCTTGATAAGGCAGGCGGCTATGGCATACAGGGAAAAGCTGCTGTCTTTGTAAAGAAGATTGAAGGTGATTATTTTAATGTTGTGGGGCTGCCGTTGAATACACTTTATGAAATATTAGCGGCTATGTAAAATCTATAAGGGTGCAGCAAGCATTGCCATTTCTTATTATTTTTTTTAAAGTATGCTGAAGCAGGTCATAAGCCGAGTTCTGTTGCCCCTACACCTATGTATAGGTGTGGGGGTGACGGTCATTCCTCTTGTCCTGATATTGCTGTCAGGATCGTGCGACCTAACCCGTTCCGCCTTTCTACCATTAAGATAGAATATTGAATGGGCCATTCTTACCATCAAGTGGAGCGGAACCTATTTGGTCTTGCTCCGGGTGGGGTTTACCATGCCCCTGATGTTGCCATCAGAGCGGTGAGCTCTTACCTCGCCTTTTCACCCTTACAGGGAGGCTTACGCCTCCACCAATAACCTTTAACAATTAACAAAGTTAAAAGTTATTGGTTATAAGTGCGACCTTTGGTCGCCTGCGGTATCTTTTCTGTGGCACTTTCCTTCTGCTCTCTCTTTACAGAGAAAACAGACTCCGCATTACGGAGCACCCTGCCCTTCGGAGCTCGGACTTTCCTCCCAAGGAGGCTTACGCCTCCACCTATAACCTTTAACAATTAACAAATGTTAAAAGTTATTAGTTATAAGTGCGATATTATCGCCTGGGCGACCATCGGGCCTGCTTCAGCAAGTTATAGACGGCTTCGTAAAAAGTCCATCTGCTGCGTTGTCGCTTCGGCCTCGCATCCTCACATACTAAGATGTATGCTGCGGTGCGAGTCCTCGCTCCGCCTTGCATCTGGAGCTTTTTACTTTGCCGTTAAAAATTTATGTGCTATCTCTTTTGTTTAAAATGCAAATCAACTGCCTTGTTTGCTAAATTGTCAGCCTCTTTGTTTTTCTCTCTCGGTATATGTGTTAATGTAGCCTTTTTTATCTTCTTTATCAGTGTCTGCGCCTTATTGAACAGCAGAGCCAGATTCTCGTCTTTAACCCTGTAAATTCCGTTCATCTGCCTTACTACTAATTCTGAATCCAGAAAAATGTCTGCGCTTGCTGCCTTGTGTTTTACAGCATATTCAAGGGCATTTATCAGCGCTGTATATTCTGCAACATTGTTGGTTGTTGTTCCAATATATTTGCCGATTTCATCTATAACCGCGCCTTTGCTGTCTTTAAAAACAACGCCTATGCCAGCATCACCGGGATTGCCCCTTGAAACGCCGTCAGTATATATTATCAAATTTTGCCCCTTTAATGCCACTCTTTCAATCCTTCCAATAAAGGATGCGGCTGCAATTAAAGCACTGGATTATCTTTGAATTCTTTTTAATCTCTGTTAAGGTCTGGGGAGGGATGTTCATGTGGCAGCCGAGGCAGTTGCCGTTTTTAACAGCAGCTACAGCAAGGTTGTTCTTAGATTCAAATAACTGTGTGTATCTCTTTAAAAGGTCTTTGCCTATTCTGCTGCCATGTTCATCTCTGCTTTTCAAAAGTTTATTCAATTCATCTTCTACTATTGTAAAATCTGCCTTTATCCTGCTCTCTTCAGCAGTAAATTTCTTTTCTTCCTCTTTTGTTTTCTGCTCCTTTGCCTGAAGATCATTCTTTACCTCTTCAATCTTTTCAAGAACAACAAGCAGTGCGTCTTCCTGCGTATTTTTTGCCTTTTTTGCGGCGTCTACCTCTCTGATGAGGGCCTGATATTCCTCGTTCGTTTTTATCTGCGGCGTCCTTGATTTAAGCTTTTCAATCTTTGCATCTTCGTCCTCAACCGCCTGCTCTTTCGTCCTTTTTTCCTTTAACAGGTTATCGTAGGATGTTTTTACATTTAATAAGTCTGCCTGGCTTGCAGTAAGGAATTGCTTTGCCTCGTTAATAATCTCCGGAAGCCTGTTTTTCTGCCTTGTTAGATCCGCAATTGCTGTATCTATCACCTGCAGCTCAATAAGAGATTTAAGTTCCTCGCTGATAGCAATTTGCTCTGAAGGCATTTACTTTTCTCCCTTTCACTATTACCCCGCTTCTTAATATCATTAATATGGTGGGCCCACCAGGATTCGAACCTGGGACCAATCGGTTATGAGCCGATGGCTCTGCCAACTGAGCTATGGGCCCCCTTTGCTCGGAGACATCTTACTGTATATTCATCTATTAAACGGCAAAATAAAAAGCCGTTATCTACTCTATGAAACTCTTTAAGAGTTTGCTCCTGCTCGGATGCCGCAGCTTCCGCAATGCCTTTGCCTCTATCTGCCTTATGCGCTCGCGTGTAACTTCAAAATTCTGCCCGACCTCTTCAAGTGTATGGTCAGTAACCTCGCCAATGCCGAACCTCTGCCTCAAGACCCTCTCCTCCCTTGGTGTAAGGGTCTGGAACACGCTCTTTATCTGCTCCTGCAGATTGTATTTAATCGCTGCCTCAAGCGGAGATATCACCTTTTTATCCTCTATAAAGTCGCCAAGATGGCTATCCTCTTCCTCTCCTATAGGCGTCTCAAGGGATATCGGTTCTTTTGCAATCTTCAGCACCTTTCTTACCTTGTCTATTGGCAGCTTCATCTCAGCAGCAAGCTCCTCAGGAGAGGGCTCTCTGCCGAGCTCCTGCACAAGGTGCCTTGATGTCCTGATAAGCTTGTTGATTGTCTCAATCATGTGAACAGGTATGCGGATGGTCCTTGCCTGGTCCGCAATTGCCCTTGTTATCGCCTGTCTTATCCACCATGTAGCGTATGTGCTGAATTTGTAACCCCTCTTATATTCAAACTTATCAACTGCCTTCATCAGGCCGATATTGCCTTCCTGAATAAGGTCAAGAAACTGCAGGCCCCTGTTCGTATACTTCTTTGCAATGCTTACAACCAGCCTCAGGTTCGCCTCTATCAATTGGCTCTTTGCATACTTTGCCTTACGCTCTCCCTGCTCTAAGGTATGGACCGCATCCTTTAGTTCCCTCGCAGAGATACCTGTCTCAAATTCTGTCTGTCTTATGCGCTGAAGCGCATTCTTATATGTCCTCTCCAGAACTATTAGTACGTCCTCATCAATCCCGGTTTTTCTTTCAACCTTTTTTATCTCCCTGCCCCTTTTTCTTATGCGCTTTAGGACCTCATCCACCTTGTCCTTTGAATATCCGAGTTTCCTGATGCAGGAGACCATCTCCCTCTCAGACCTTTTGATCTGATAGGAAGAATCTTTTAATTTATTAACAATGTTATCTATATGCCTTGAATTCAGCCCTATATCTTCTGTCTTCTGGGCTACTGTATCCTTTATTTTTTTAACAGCAGCCATCTGCTTCTTAAGCTTCTCCTCATTCCTGAGGCGGCCTGCATCCCTGTTCAATGCCCTGAGCTGCGCTGTCAGCCTCTTAATCTCAGTGATCTTGTCTAATGTCTTTTTCAGAAGCTCTATTTCATCTGCTTCTACAAACTCCTCCATATCCTCTTCATACGCAGAGACTACCTCCCTGATAGATATCTTCTCTTTCTTAAGCCTGTCGCCGAGAGAGACAACCTCGTTGGTTGTAATCGGCATACTGAAGATAACCGCTGCAACATCTCTCTCGCCAGACTCAATCCTCTTAGCTATCTCTACCTCCTCTTCCCTGCTTAAAAGAGGAACAGTGCCCATCTCCTTTAAATATAAACGAACAGGGTCGTCTGTCCTTCCAACTGTGCCAGGCGTTAAATCTATTTTTACCTCTTCGCCTTCAGCGTCAACCTCTGCCTCAAATAACTCGGTCTCATATTCTTCGGTCTCTTTTCCTTCCTGTTCAGCTTCAGAAGAAGCGGCCTGATATTTAGACTCATCAGAGGAATCAATGATGTCAATATCCAGCTCGCCGAACATGATCATAATATTATCTATCTGCTCTGAAGATACAACATCTGCAGGAAGGGCATTATTCAGCTCTTCATAGGTAAGGAATCCCTTTTCCTTGCCTATAGATATCAGATGTTTTACTTCTTCCATGCTTTCTTCTTTTGCCATACACACCCCGCTATTATAAAATAGATTATTGTTTTAACAATTTCATTTTTTCAAGTATCTGGCGGCTTGAATCTTTATCGCCGTTTTTCTCTGCTATCCTTAATTTCTCCTGAAGGTCTTTCATCCTCTCCTTCATGCCCGCGCCTTTTATCTTCTGAATGCAGTCAAAAAAGCTCTGCTCGCGGTCATCATAATCCAATTCCCTCATAGAGAGCGCTGAAAAGAGGCCTGCCATCTCAGCATCCTCTGTCTTAAATACTGTATTAAATTCCCTTCCGCTTTCAATAACATTATAAATTATGCCTGTAAGCCTTTTAAAAAGAGGCTCTTTGAAATCATCAGGGCTTAAGTGGTCCTTTACCCTTTTTGCAATGGACTCATCATTAAGCATAAGATGAATCAGCATCTCCTCAGCCTTTGCGCCTGAATGACCCATTCTCTTCTGAAGGCCGTTATGCGCTGTTCCTGTTTTTAAAGACTGTTTTTTATCTTCCGGCTTATATCCTTTCTTCTGAATCCTGTTTTCTAATTCTGCAAATATATCCTTTTCGTCTAATTGAAGCTCCTCTGCCAGCCTTCTTACATAGGCATTCCTTTCAATCTTGTTGGGCAATCTGTTTATCAGGGGAAGAACCTCATCTACCACCCTTACCTTTTCATCAATAGATGATAGCGCCTCTTTACCCTTTGTCTCTCTTATAACAAAATCAAGGAGCTTTTCTGAGTTCTTTAATTTATCTACAAAGGCATCTACACCCTTTTCCCTTAAAAATGTATCCGGGTCAGTGCCTTCTGTAAGGCTTGCCACCTTGGCCTTCATTCCGTTTTCAATAAAGAGCGAAGCGCTCCTTATCGCTGCCTTTTTCCCTGCGCTGTCAGGGTCAAATACCAAAACAATATTGCTTGTAAACCTCTTTATCAGCCTTAAATTTCCCGGTGTCAGGGCTGTGCCGAGTGTTGCAGATGCATTCCTTATACCCTTCTGATATGTCATTATTGCATCAAGATAACCTTCAACAATCAGAAGATAGCCCCTTTTGCCGATCTCCTGCCTTGCCTTTTCAAGACAGTAAAGGTTTTCACCTTTAATATATATAGGGCTCTCCGGCGAATTTATATATTTTGGCAGGGAACTGTCGAGCACCCTGCCGCCAAAGCCTATAACCTTCTTTTTTAAATCAAAAATCGGAAATATTATCCTGTCCCTGAAGCGGTCATAAAATCCGTCGCCGCTATCTTTTCTTATAATAAGCCCCGCCTTTTCTAAGGCTGCTGTGTCGATTCCCTTCTGTCTTAAATGCCTGTATGCTGCATCCCACTGCGGCAGAGAATAGCCAATATTAAATTCCTGTATAGTCTTCTTTTCAATGCCCCTTTTCTCTAAATATTGCCTTGCCTTTTCACCCTCTTTTGCCTCAGCAAGATTCTTGCTGAAAAATTCCATTGTTAGCTCATTTGCCTTATAAAGGGGCTCTTTGGCATCTTCAATCTTCTCATCCCTTTTATTTGCTTCTGGGATTTTTACCCCTGCCCTTTCGCTTAAAGACCTTACTGCCTGCGGAAATGTAAGGTTTTCATTCTTCATTAAAAAGTGAAATACATTCCCTCCTGCGCCGCAGCCAAAGCAATGGAATATCTGCTTTGCAGGGCTGACCACAAAAGACGGCGTCTTTTCTGAGTGAAAAGGGCACAACCCTGTATAGTTCTGGCCTGTCTTTTTTAAGCTAAGGTGTTCAGAGATTAAGGAGACTATATCTACCCCTTCTCTTATCCTGTCTATTAATTCATCTGGAATAAACCTTTCCATCCTTATTTATGGAGACATAAATTATGTTAGAACATAACAGGAGCAATCTACCTTTTTATCCTTGTAAAACCCGAACATCCTGCAGCATCTATTGAGGTCAAACCGTCAAG
Source organism: Nitrospiria bacterium (assembly GCA_919902475.1). Classification (GTDB taxonomy): domain Bacteria; phylum Nitrospirota; class CAKKRA01; order 9FT-COMBO-42-15; family 9FT-COMBO-42-15; genus 9FT-COMBO-42-15. Next base: position 6,142 of record CAKKRA010000264.1, on the reverse strand, counting down.
AAGAAGATTCATCCCGAGATTGTCGCTTGATATATGGCCGGCAATTACAACATTTATGTGATGTTTTTCAGCCTCTTTCCTGTGTTCTTCGCTGATGTGCATGCCGACTATCGTGCCGACCCCTGCCTGAGAAAGTTTTTCAAAGGCGTCCTTAGAACCGCCTGTCCCGCCTGTCATATCAACGAATATCTTTCCTGCCCGCCTCTCCTTTGAACCTATCATTATATTAGGGCCTGCGTTATTTTTGGCTGCATCCTGATATTCTGGTATCTCTTTTAGAATCTCTAATACATCCTTTAAGGTATCAGGTTTTTTGTTATCAATGAGCTGCTGCAGATAAGTAGTAACCGCATTATCAGCAGGTGTATGCACGCACATAAACGGGATATTCAAGAGCCGTGCTGCATCAACTGCCCTTGTATGATTTATGGGCATTACCCTGCGCTGAACCTCTTTAATCCTGTCGCTTAAAATATCCTCTGCTACATTAATGGGCACGCCGAATTTATTAAGGATGTCTGCCTGCATATGCATTACCTCATAAAAGTTTGCATATGCCCTGCCTTCAGGATGGTGGGAGATTACAAGGTCAACTGCCTCACCCTTTTCCCTTAATCTGTCCGCAAGGATTATCTCTCCGACCTCTATATCTATGCCAACCAAAACCCGCTTTACATCAAGCCCTTCATCACCGTTTAAGATTCTTGTATCAGCATAAGGATTCTTTAATGCCTCTAAGTCAAAATCCTTCTTCTCATCATCCTTAAGGGCTTTATAGTCCTCATTCTTTTTGGATAAAGCCTTCTCAACTGCGGTTTTACCCCTTGGGTCAAGCCCTATCCCTTTTTCTATAAAATAACTGTAAAGCCCAATCAGCTTCACAAGGAGTCTCCTAACTAAAGAAAAAATAAGGGGCTTTTCTAATACATTTAGATGCAGCCCCTTAACCTATTCTATTATATCAAAGATTATTATTAGTTGCCGATTAATTCCCTGACAATCCTGTTTACAACAGCGCCGTCAGCCCTTCCAGCGATCCTCGGCATCAGGACCTTCATCACCTTTCCCATATCCTTCTGGGATGAAGCTGATGTCTCTGCAATCGCCTTTTTTACCTCTGCCTTGACATCCTCGTCTGACATCTGAGGCGGCATATATGCCTGAAGAATCTCTAATTCCCTTTTTTCCTTTTCTGCTAAATCCAGACGATGGCCTTTTGTAAACTGCTCTATTGAATCCTTCCGCTGTTTAATTGCTGTAGCTATAACCTCTAATATCTCTTTGTCTGAAAGCTTATAACTTGTGCCGCCCTTCTCAATCTCTTTATTTTTAATAGCAGCCTTCAACATCCTGATAGTTGAAACCTTCAGACTGTCGCCGGATTTCATCGACTCTTTCATATCATTGACAAGCTGCTCCTGCAAAGACATCTTTACTCCTCTTGATGCGTTGTAAAGCCTTTTAATTTTTTTATGGCCTTTTTCTTTGCTGCAATGGCCTTTTTCTTTTTCTTTACGCTGGGTTTCTCATAATGCTCCCTCTTCCTTATCTCTGAGAGAAGCCCGGACTTTTCGCACTGCTTTTTAAACCTTCTCAGGGCATTTTCAAAGGATTCGTTCTCCCTTATTCTCACAACTGGCATTCATTTTTCCCCTCCCCTCTGCTGTAGCACAAGCGCTTTCCATTAAAAATAACTTAAAAATAATGGAAAAAATACTTAAAAATCCAGTCCTTCGACCTTATTTTCTTAACTTCTTGAAAATATTGTATTATAACAGAGCTGCTACATACTGTCAAGGTTTTTTAAGATTATCCTCTAACCAGGAGGCCACGCCATCCCCCTGCCGCCTAAGATATGAAGATGTATATGATATACAGCCTGGCCGGCATCTTTATTGCAATTAAAGACAGTCCTGAAGCCAGGGACTGAAATTCCCTTATTTTTCGCAAGGTTATTAGCAGTTAAAAAAATGTGGCCAATTAACTGATTATCCTCTGGCGTTAAATCAAGAAGGGTTGGTATATGCTTTCTTGGAACAATTAGAAGATGCACAGGCGCCTGCGGATTTACATCCTCAAAGGCAATAACCATATCATCTTCATACACAATCTTGGATGGAATCTCTTTTTTTATGATTTTACAAAAGATGCAGTCAGACATGGCAGTCTCTCCTTTTTAGTCGAAAAATCATTAACAATGTCATGCCTGAATGTTTCTGTCAGGCATCCAGATTTTCTGGATTCCCGCTAAAAACATGCAGGAATGACACTTATGAGTGAGCATTCGGTAAGTTTTTTTTAACAGCCTGTTTTTTACCTAACCCCTCACCCCTTCACCCTTGACCCTTTGCTTTTCCCTGCCCCTTATGCGGCTTGTTAAACCTTTTTTCTAATTCATTATATATATCCTCTGGCGCAATATTGTGATAACCCATTACTACTAAAAGATGAAACATGAGGTCTGTTATCTCATACACAATCTCTTCTTTTTTATCATCCTTTGAGGCAATTACTACCTCACCTGCCTCTTCTGATATCTTTTTTAATATCTTGTCCTTGCCATTCTTGAATAAGGATGCAACATAGGAGCCCTCCTTTGGATTTGCCTTCCTGTCCATGATTATATCAAAGACCTTTTTCATCATATCAGAGGACAGCTCTGTATCCTTTATTTCATCCATCTTTTCATTGAATCTTCTGTAAAAGCATGACCTCTTATTTGTATGGCAGGCAGGGCCTGTCTGCTCAACCTTGATTAAGAGCGTATCAGTATCACAGTCAATAAATATATCTTTTACTTTTTGAATATTCCCTGATGTCTCGCCCTTCTGCCAGAGCTTCTGCCTTGAGCGACTCCAAAAGTGCGTAAGTCCTGTGTCCAATGTTTTTTGAACTGACTCTTTATTCATAAACGCGACCATCAGGATTGTGTTGTCTTTGCAATCCTGTATAATTGCCGGTATCAAACCATTATTGTCAAATTTTATTTTATCAATCAGACCCAATTTATTTCTTCTCCTTCTTTTTAGCCCGCCACTCCTTCACCTCTTTGGTAAGAAGCAGGCTGATTAATATTGCAATTGGCACAAAAATAGCTGTCAAAACTGATGTTGACATATCAATAAGACCTCCGGACTTCAGACCGTCAAATACAAATTTAGCTATGCTGACTATATAATATGAAAGGATAATAACAGAGAGCCCTTCAACAGTCCTCTGCAGCTTCACCTGTGTCTTTGTAGTCTCATCCACGCTCTTTTGAAGCTCCAGACTCTGCTCCTGAATATTCAAATCAACCTTTGTCCTTAGATTAGTCATTAAATCTATCATCTCCCGCCTTAAGCCGTCTATTCGCCTTGAGAGCCTCTGATAATCATCTCCGAGGGATACTGTTGCGGAGAAATAGAATCTGTTAAGAGAGTTCCTTCCTTCTATAGGCATTTCTCCCCATTCCTTTAAGATATTCCTTATCAACTCTATCCTGCTTCCTGTATCAGATGAATAGTGCCTGACCTCCTCAGATATGCCGGCTATCTCGCCAAACTTTGTGCTTAAGGTGTAGAGCCACTCCCTCAGGTCATCTGGTGTTGCCTTTGGCAGATTCATGCTGATAGCTGAAAATTTTCCCACAAGACCAGCCTCAATATCATTCATCCTGTCTGATGAAAGTATATATTTCTGCCTCTCATTTCTCAAAAGATAATAGCAGTTCTCAAGTATTGTAATCTCTTTAATAATAGCCTCCAACGCATCTTCTGTAATCCTTACAGGATCCGCTGTGATCACAAACTTGTCCCTCCCGCCCCTGTAAAAATCAAAGTCTCCATAGACCCTTATATCATCCCTTACAATGCTCCCAAAACCCTCCTTGCCTCCAATGGCCTTCTCAACCTCCATGCCTGTCATCTGCTGGTCATATATAAATATATCTGCATCAACAATGCTGCCGCGAATAAACTCAAAGTCCGTTTTTTTGGGAAACCATATCTGATATGTATAAACATCCATGCCCTGATCCATCTTTGCCATGAGCTGATTGCCGCTCTCATCCTTGCCAACCGCCACTGCCACAATCTCCCGCCATTTTATATCCTCCTGTTTCAGGCCGATGGACTCAACAATATTTATAAAACCCTCCTTTATCTTATCCCTTGAAAAGGAGCCTACCATAAAGCTTGCAAATCTTAGATGTGTCTTAAATGAAGGGAGAACCTTCTTTGCCTCGTGCACCTGTCCTATATCAAGGGCGCCCCTTCCGCTCTCACGACTGTCAATCAAATATTGCGGAAGGGATGCGTCCTTTGCAATGTATTTTTCATTAACATAGAGGCTGCAGTAGCATCTGCCGTATACCTCTAAATCCCAGCTCATATATGCGCAGGGGCAGATAATATCGCTGTCTTTAAGATAATCGCCTGACGCAAGCCTGCACGGACAGGAGCGGTACCCGTATCTCCTCTCATTTTTTATCAGGCCGTCAAGGATGTTCTGCAATATTGCCTTATCAGGATTCACCTTACAGCCGAAGGCATCTGCTGTATTCTTTATCCACTCAAGAAGCCCTTCAATCTGCTTTGTTGTTACAACCTCGCGAATAGCCTTTGTAGCAGCCTTGGCAGCGCCCTCCCTTGCAGGAAGGCTCAAAAGATGCCTCAGCTTCTTTTCATCAAAACCTATTACAGTGTTTCCGTCAATATCAACTACCGGAAATGACCTCTGGCCTGTTAATCGGTATATGTCAGTAAGCATCCTCTCCTGTTCATCACCCTTTAATTCATCAACAACAACAGACTCAAAAGAAACCGACTTGCTGTTTAAAAATGCCTCTACCTCATCGCACTTATAGCAGGTTGTTAATCTGTAAAGCTTAACTGTCATCTCTATCATATCCTCTTAAAACCAAAATCCCCATTCTCTTCTGTTAATTCAAAACTCACACCACACATGCGGCACCTTGTAACATCGCCGGTCTTTGGGTCCTTTCCAAAGTTTATCCTCCAGCCGCACACAGGGCAGAAGAAGCTTACATCAAAGGTCTTTTCATTTATCATCCTAATTACATTTGCCAGTGCATTTATGTGTCCGCTCTCTGCCTTTGCAAGTTTAACAAAAAAATCCTTCAGGCCTTTATCCATCACCTTTTCTGCAAATTCCCTGTATATTCTCAGGGCATTCTTTTCCATATCCAGATTAAGGTTGAGTGTTTTTAAAATTGCTGCAAAGCCGCTCCTCATCCGCCGAGCCTCCTTATCGCCTCTCGTAAGAAATTGCCGTGATCCTCTTCATTCCTGCGCAATCCCTCAACTAAGGCAACAAGAAAGGGGTCTTTTAAAAGATGCTCCTGCTCTCTGTACCTTTTTTCTGCCTCTTCTTCTAATTTTACCGCCTCTTTGGCAATTTCTATGTCAGTCATAATCTGAATACCCCTCACCCTATCCCTCTCCCCAAAGGGGAGAGGGGATTAATTTTTATAGCCGCACCACAACCCCTTTTGCCTTTAGATACTCCTTTGCCTCTCTGATTGTATACTCCTTATAATGAAAAATAGATGCTGCTAATACTGCATCTGCCTTTCCCTTTTTCAGTCCTTCATATAGATGCTCAAGATTCCCGGCGCCGCCAGATGCAATCAAAGGTATTGTTACTGCCTCTGAAACAGCCTTTGTAAGCTCAATATCATAGCCGTCCTTTGTGCCGTCCTTGTCCATGCTTGTTAAAAGAATCTCACCAGCGCCGTACTCCTCCATCTTCTTTGCCCATTTCACTGCATCAATGCCAGTAGGCTTCCTGCCGCCATGCGTATAGACTTCCCAACTCGGGATTAGGGACTGGAGGCTTGCGGCTTGGGGCTTTTCCTGACCCTTGACCCCTGACCCTTGACCCTTGACCCTTTTCGCATCAATCGCCACAACAATACACTGGCTTCCGAATCTCTCTGACGCCTCTTTAATAAACTCTGGATTTTCCACTGCTGTTGTGTTTATTGAAACCTTGTCGCAGCCTGCTTTTAAAAGATTGCGTATGTCATCAAGGCTCTTTATGCCTCCGCCAACAGTCAACGGCATAAAGACCTGCTCTGCTGTGTGCATAACCACATCTATAATAGTCTTTCTCTTTTCATGGGATGCTGTAATATCAAGAA
>CAKKRA010000263.1 GCA_919902475.1 Nitrospiria bacterium | reverse complement strand
GACAATATTAAGCGCTAATACTGCTGCTATTAAAAAGGAGAGTATTATCTTTTCAGCCTTTATAATCTTCATAATATAGTTTAACCATTATAGTTATCTATGAATCTTTGTCAAGCAAAAATAACATATTTAATCTTGATGCGTATAGACTGCAAACGGGTACGAGCTCATATCATATTTATCTTAATCGCTGTGCATACCTCTGCAGTTTATCATTAAATCCCTTGCCAAGCAGGGTTGTTATAGTCTTTTCAAGGCTCTTATACATTGGCTCGCCTGTCTTGTCCTTCATGCAGGGTATATGCTCAAGAAACGGCGTATCCTGTATGGTGAGGACATTCTTACCATCCTTCATATACACTGATAATGGATACTGAACACAGTCCTTCATCTTAAAGGCCTCCCACTGCATGCCCTTGTCCATTGCATAGGTATGGATAGCGCAGTATTTCAAGCCCTGCTTATTTGTATAAAGAAAAACGCATGCACCTTCATATATAAGGAAGCATTTAAACTCCTCGCTTTCTTCAAACAGCCTTCTTACTGCCCTTGCCTCGTCAGGATGTATCTCGCAGCCTTGCGGACATTGTTTCTCGCACCTTGCAACAAACCCATTTTTCTTAATCACATCCCTGTTTTCTTTGCTTAAAAATGATTCAATGCCCTTCAGATGCCTTCTGACCTGCTTAATCTCGCTTTCAGGGACTATGCATGCCCTGTAGCAGCACATAGACTTGCACTCATACTTCTCAACATCGCATAAATATGGCGTTGTAAATATTTTTGGATCAACCAAAACAGAATCTATCTCTATAAAATTATTCTTATCCATATCTTTGTTATATTTTATTTCTTTTTTTTTTAATTGCAAGAAAAAAATAAAAATTTTTTTGACATGGTTTCTGAAATTTTTATGATGTGTTTCTGTAAATCGGCTCTGAACGCTCTTTTGCAATAAATCACACCTCACATCGCTGAAGAAATGCCTTGTATGGACAAAAAAAATATACAAGATATTGTTTTTTCCTCTTGACAATTTAAAATTATTTGATATATTTCGCTTTAAGAGGTGCAGTTGAGAAAAAATTGCATCAAAATTATCTGTCTCCTGTCTGGCGACAGGCAGGGAAGAAGGCAGAAAGGGCGCCCATAAGTTTTTATGGGAAGACTATTTAACCATAGAGGAGGTGAAAAGTTTAAACCCTTCAGAAGAATGAATATCTGAAAGGGCAAAACAAAATTTCACAACTAAATATGGGATCGTCCCAGGAAGATTGAAAGGGGGAAAAGAGTGCAAGCTTTAGGTACTCATTTATTAGTGGAGTTAAAGGACTGTAATTCCAAAATCCTGAACGACATAAAAGAGGTTCAGGATGCTTTAATCACAGCAGCAAAAAAGGCAAAGGCAACAATAATAGAGACATCATTTCATGAATTCAGCCCATTCGGCATCAGCGGAATGGTAATAATAGCTGAATCACATCTATCAATACATACATGGCCTGAATACGGATATGCAGCAGTGGATATCTTCACCTGCGGCGACCTGTTAAAGCCTGAAAAGGCGGCAGATTATCTAATAGAAAGATTCCAGGCAAAAAATTCATCTCTGGTTGAGATGAAGAGGGGCACAATCTCATTAGGAAATCAAAAACTACCGCACAAGGTTGTTGAGGGAGAAGAAATAAGCTATGGAGTCAAAGAGCTTCAAATGGTTTAACGATTATCTGAGCCCTGATGAAGGCCATATACACGCTATAAAAGACATCCTTTATACAAAGCAGACAAAGTACCAGCAGATGGAGATAATGCAGACCGGAAGCTACGGCCGCTGCCTTGTATTAGACGGCAAGATGCAGTCTACGGAAAAGGATGAATTTATCTATCATGAAATATTGGTCCATCCTGCGCTGTTAACTCACCCCAATCCAAAAAAGGTATTTATAGTAGGAGGCGGCGAAGGCGCCACCCTTCGTGAGGTTTTAAGGCACAAATCAGTTGAACATGTATTAATGGTGGACATAGACCAGGAAGTTGTAGAGGCATGCAAAAAACACCTGCCTGAATGGCATCAGGGCTCTTTTGATGACAAGAGGGTGGACTTAAGATACCTTGATGCAAGGAAATACCTTGAGGAAACCGATGAAGTATACGATGTAATAATAATAGACATATCAGAGCCTGTTGAAGAAGGACCTGCATACCTGCTCTATACTAAGGAATTCTATGGAATTGTGAATAAGAGGCTTAGCCCTGAAGGGACAATCTCTTTGCAGGCAGGCACAACAGCAATGCACAGCCTGCTCTGCTTGTCATCTGTTTATCAGACAATAAAAACAGCCTTTCCAATAGTATCCGTGCATGAGGCCTATATACCATCTTTTGGCCTGCCGTGGGGATTTATAACAGCGTCAAAGAAGAACGACCCGATGAAATTTACAATTGAAGAAATTGATAATGCTGTCAAAAAGAGGATAAAGGGAACATTGCAGTATTATGACGGGGAAACGCACATTTCAAGCTTTCATCTGGCCAAACATATAAGAAAGAGCATACAGGAATATGATAAGATTATTGAAGATAACGCCCCGATATTTACCTATCATTAAGACCAGATGAATAATGACGAACAATTAAGAACGCCGCTTTTTGATGCAATGGTGCAGCTTGCGGAGAGCAAAAAGATCTCCTTTCACACGCCGGGTCATAAAAGCGGAAAAGGCATATCAACACGTTTCAGGAAATTTGTAGGCAACAAGATATTCTCCATTGACCTTACAACCCTTGACGAAGTAGACTCACTTCAAAAACCAAAAGGCGTCATAAAAGAGGCGCAGGCCCTTGCTGCAAAGGCCTATGGCGCAGACCGTTCATACTTTCTTGTAAACGGCACATCAGTCGGCAACCATGCAATGATTCTGACTGCATGCGACCCGAATACAAAGGTAATTGTCTCAAGAAACGCGCATAAATCTGTCATAGCAGGTCTGATACTAATCGGCGCAGAGCCAATATTCGTAAAACCAAAGGTAGATTCCCAGTTAAAGCTCACCTTAAATATCACCTTTGATGATGTGAAAGCAGTAATAGAAAATAATCAGGAGGCAAAGGTCCTGTTTTTAACAAGCCCTAATTATTACGGGATATGCTCAGATTTAAAGAGTATTATCTCCTATGCGCATGAAAAAGGCATTACAGTGCTCATTGACGAAGCGCATGGCCCCCACCTTAAATTCCATAAGGAGCTTCCTATGGCAGCATTAGATGCAGGGGTGGACATGTGTGTCCAGAGCACACATAAGATAATAGGCGGAATGACACAGGCATCCATGCTCCATGCAAGGGGAGAAAGGGTAAACCTCAACATCCTTACAAACATACTCAAATTAGTCCAGACAACAAGCCCGTCGTATATACTTATGGCATCTTTGGACTTAGCAAGGATGCAGATAGCAACAGAAGGTGAAAAGCTCCTTTCAAAGACAATAAGGCTTGCAGAAGAGGCAAGAACTAAGATAAATAAGATTCCCGGCATCACCTGTTTTGGCAAAGAGATTATAAGCAGACATAACCTTGGAGACTTAGATATTACCAAGTTAACCATTACTGTAAAAGATATCGGACTAACAGGCTATCAGGTGTCCCACCTGCTTAATACAAAATATGACATACAGGTAGAAATGGCAGACCCGTTTCATATACTTGTTATTGTCAGCATCGGAGACAGAAGGGATGATTTGAAAAGGCTTGTTGCAGCCTTAGAAGACATAGCATTGACTGAAAACCAGCTTAAGCTGACATCCATTGACGATATACAGCTTCCTGTGTTTGATAATAAGGTGGCAATGACGCCGAGAGATGCTTTTTTTGATAAAAACAAATTTGTCACAATAAATGAGTCTGAGGGAAGGATATGCTCAGAGATTATTACTGTGTATCCCCCTGGCATCCCTATTCTTGTACCCGGAGAAATCATATCCGAAGAGATGGTGGCTTATCTCAGAAAAATGATAGACTTAGGCGCTACCATTGACGGACTGAACGAGGACAATACGCATATTGGTATTGTGGACAGATAATCAGTTTACCAGTTTTGACACCGGCACAATCTCAATGCCGTCTGTTCTTAAGGCTGGCAGCATCTTTTCCAATGCTGCAATGGTCTCTGGCCTTGGATGGCCTATGGCAATAGCCCTGCCGTTCTTTTTGGCTGTGTTGATAAGAAGCTCTATCTGTTTTATTACCTCCTCCTCATCTTCAATGTCATCAAGGAATACATTTCTCTCTGCTGTTTTTAAGCCGAGCTTCTTTGCCACATCATAGGCAACTGTCTTTGATGTTGTACGGCTGTCAACAAAAAAAAGCTTCTTTCTCTTTATCTCGCCGAGAATAATTGCCATAGCCTTTCTGTCCTGAGTTAAAAAAGAACCCATGTGATTGTTGACACCAATAGCGCCTGGAACAGATTTCAAATCATTCTCAAACTCTTTTAGCATCTCATTTGGCGTCATGGAAGAAAGGATAAACCCCTCGCCATATATATTTTCGCTGTTTTCAGGCTCCATCGGAAGGTGAAGAAGGAGATCATATTTTTTCTTCTTTGCCTCTTTTGAGATATATCTTGTATATTCCTGATGCGGCAGAACTGAAAATGAAAAGGGGATCTCCATCTTAAGGAGTTTATTAAACGCCTCTTTGTTGTTGCCGAGATCGTCTATAACAATAGCAATCTTTGCAGAAGCCCCTTTTCCCTTCATCTTAGTCCTCTCCTTAGAGGGAGAAGGTTTTTCTGCAGGAGGAACTTTTACCGGTGTCTCTTTTTTTGGCTCAACAGGAGGCAGTAAAGGCTCTTCTTCCTTTGTAGCAACACCAGCAGGAGGTTTCTTATCTTTCTGAAGATATAATAGAATGGCGGCGCTGAATAGTATAAGAACTAAAAGAACAGAGATTGTATGCCATCGCTTTATCTTTGGCCTTCGTATCTTCCATTTCTTTTTTGTCTTCCTTTTTGATGCAGGTCTTTTTGCCATTATTTCTTTTTCACCTGAAGATTGTTCAGGTGTTTCTTTATCCGCTCGCGGAGGCCTTTGTCGCCTTCTGGGAGGAGCTTTAAGTAGCTTTTATAATGACTCTTTGCCTCTTCTATCCTGCCAAGCCTCTCCAGTGTAACAGCATAATTAAGATGGGAAACCGCATTATTAGGCGCTGTATCAACCGCCTTTTTTAAGAGCTCTGCTGCCTCTGTGTGCTTGCCTTCATAATCATAAAGCACTGCAAGGTTGTTCATTGCATCAACATATTTCTGGTCTATCCTTAATGCCTCTTTATACTCCTTTTCAGCCTCTTTATATCTGCCGCTCTCTTTATATATCAGGCCAAGATTGTTATGTGCAGATGACATATCAGGTTTTATTGATATTGCTATGATAAGCTCTGCCATTGCCTCTGCAAGCCTCTTTTCTTTATACAGCTCAAGCGCCCTTTTATGACGATTAACAGCATCCCTTTCCAAATCAGCAGAAGATGGCTGGGAAGGAAGCGGCTGGGCGGTCTCTGCTGAAGAAGCAGCAGTTTCAGCAACGGGTTTTGGAACCCCTTTGCCTTTGTATAATGGCAGTCTTCCTTTTAAAAGAAATAAGGCAAGGACAAGAATAATAATCACAGCGCCAATAATAACAATGGCGCTGTTGCTGCGGCTCTTATCTAAAAAGACAACCCTCTTTCCTGCTTGGGTATTATCTTTCCCGCTCTCTTTTGACGCCTTTTTTAATGCCTCATTAACAATGCTCATATTCAGCCTTTAAATAAAACAAAAGCCAGTAACCAACCAATAATTGGGTCAAGGGACATAGGATTAAGAGCCGAGCGAAAACAACTTGACCCTTGACCCTACACCCTTGACCCTTTGATATTATTGTGTATGACTACTGGCTAAGATAAATGTCTTTCTGTTTTTATGCCCCTGCCATTACCTCGTCTTCTACAAAGGCAGGGATGCCTTCTTTCATTATAACCTTGATTTTCTTTGCTTCCTTAAAACTTCCCTTTATAATCTCTTCTGAAAGCCTGTCGCCGATATTCTTCTGAATCACCCTTCTCATAGGTCTGGCGCCGTATGAAGGCTGATAACCCTCTTTAATCAGCCACTTCTTTGTCTCCTGAGCAAGCTCTATGCTAATGCCTTTTTCAACAAGCTGCACATTCAGTTCATCTATAAATTTATCTACAATCATTAACAGATGCTTCTTTGAAAGCTGATGGAATATTACAACCTCATCAAGCCTGTTTAAAAATTCAGGATTAAATGTGCGCTTCAATTCGCTGCCAATATCATCCTTCATCTTACCATAGGTATCCTGCTCCGATGCCTTCTGAAATCCAAATGTGGTTGCCTTGTCTATTAATCTTGCGCCGATATTTGATGTCATTATCAGCACAGAATTTCTAAAATCCACCTTCCTGCCAAAGCTGTCTGTCAGGCTGCCGTTATCAAGAACCTGCAGAAGCATATTGAAGATATCAGGATGCGCCTTTTCTATCTCATCAAAGAGAACCACTGAATACGGCCTTCTCCTGACCTTCTCTGTAAGCTGTCCGCCCTCCTCGTACCCAACATAGCCCGGAGGCGCGCCAATCAGCTTTGAACTGCTGAACTTCTCCATGTATTCTGACATATCAATGCGTATTAAGGCATTCTCATCATCAAACATAAACTCTGCTAATGCCTTTGCAAGCTCTGTCTTTCCAACGCCTGTCGGACCAAGGAATATGAAAGAGCCGATTGGCCTTTTAGTACCTTTTATCCCTGCCCTTGAACGTCTTATTGCCTTTGACATTACTGCAATTGCCTCGTCCTGACCTACTATCCTCTTATGAAGCTCCTCTTCCATGTGAAGGAGCCTCTTTGACTCCTCTTCCTCAAGCTTAAACAGAGGCACGCCTGTAATCTTTGAAACAATATAGGCAACATCCTCCTCTGTTATAAGAGGCCTCATCTTCTCCTGAACAGACTTCCAGTCCTTTTTTGTATCATCAATAAGCCTTCCAAGCCTCTCCTCATCCTCCCTGAATTTTGCCGCCCTTTCAAAATCCTGAAGCTTTATTGAAAGGCACTTCTCCTTTGTAATCTGCTTCAAACCGTTTTCCATATCCTTTAACTCTTTTGGCAAATTATAGGTCTTAAGCTTTGCCCTTGAACCAGCCTCATCAATTACATCTATTGCCTTATCAGGATGATGCCTGTCTGTTATATATCTGTCTGACAGCCTTACTGCTGCGTCTATTGCCTTGTCTGTTATCTCAACACCGTGGTGCAGCTCATACCTTTCCCTCAGGCCTTCTATTATCTTTATGGTCTCGTCAATACTCGGCGCATTTACATAAACAGGCTGGAACCTCCTCTTTAATGCCCCGTCCTTTTCAATATATTTTCTGAATTCATCAAGAGTTGTTGCGCCCACACACTGTATCTCGCCCCTTGCCAAAGCAGGCTTTAACATATTTGATGCATCAATTGAACCCTCTGCAGCGCCTGCGCCAACGAGTGTATGGAGCTCGTCAATGAATATAATAATATTGCCGTTTGTAACAATCTCCTTCATTACAATCTTTAAACGTTCCTCAAACTGCCCCCTGTATTTTGTACCGGCAACAAGCGCGCCAAGGTCAAGGGCGATAACCCTTCTGTTTAAGAGATTCTCAGGCACCTCAGAACCTACTATCCTCTGTGCAAGACCTTCTACTATTGCAGTCTTGCCAACGCCTGCCTCGCCGATCAGGATAGGATTATTCTTTGTGCGCCTTGTTAATATCTGGAGGACCCTTTCAATTTCGTCATTCCTTCCAATAACAGGGTCAAGCCTCCCTTCCGTGGCAAGCCTTGTCAAATCCCTTCCAAATTCATCTAATGCAGGTGTATTGCTCTTTTTATCCTTATCCTTTGTTGTATTTAGTCTGCGCAGCAAATTTATGGTAAGCTGTCTTGCTGCAAGGAGGTTAGCGCCGAGGCTCCTTAATATCTTTCCGCCTATGCCCTCTTCTTCGCGAAGAGCGCCGAGAAGGAGGTGCTCGCTTCCAATATAATTGTGGCCGAGGAGCCTTGCCTCCTCAACTGCATATTCTATAACCCTTTTTACGCGTGGTGTGAATGGTATCTCGCCAAAGGTAAGTGTGTTGCCGCTTCCAGGAAGGTTTCTTTCTATCTCAAGCCTGATCTGCTCAGGCGAAAGGCCCATCTTTTTCAGGACAGCCAGTGCGATGCCGTCGCCTTCCCTAAGGATGCCGAGGACAATGTGCTCTGTGCCAAGGTAGTCATTTTGGTGCCTCTCTGCCTCTTCCCTGGCAAGGATTATTATCTTCCGTCCTTTATCTGTAAACCTTTCAAACATCGGTTTTCCTCAAATATAAATATTTTCTGTTTATATTTTAGTAAGTTTCACCTTTGCTGCTTCCCCTTTGCTAAACCCTGCTGTAACTATTTTTATTATTATTCTACCTATTGGCAGATTGATTGTCAAGGGCTTTTTAAGCAGCAAAAAACTGTTTCCACAGGTTTTTCCACAAGATTTTCATAGGTTCTGCATATTTATATTGACAATTAAGGCTTATGTAATATATAAAAATCTAATGAACAAGAGGATATTAAAAATTACTGACAATGTCCTTGCTGGCAAGAATATCTCCTTTGACGAGGCGATCTCTCTGATTGAGGCTGCGGATTCTGATTTCTACCCCCTTCTTACCGGCGCAAATACCATCTGCCGTCATTATCGTGGGAAAAATGTAGACCTCTGCGCAATCACGAATGCTAAATCAGGGATATGCCCAGAAGATTGTAAGTTTTGTGCTCAGTCATCCCATTTTAATACCCGTGCTGCAAGATACCCTTTAATACCAATTGAAAAGATGCTTGAGGCTGCAAAGGAAGGGAAAAAGATTAGGGCAAGGAGGTTTTGCATTGTTATAAGCGGCAAGGATGCAGATGAAAAAGAGCTAAATGTTATTTGCGAATGGATAAAGAGGATAAAAGATGAGATAGGCATACACCCCTGTGTATCACTCGGATTTATAAATAAAGAGCAGTTGGCTATGCTAAAAGAGGCTGGGCTTGAAAGGTATCATCATAACCTTGAAACTTCAAAGAGCTTCTTTCCAAACATCTGCACTACCCATAATTATGAGGACAAGGTAAAGACAATTGAACTTATAAAGGAGGCAGGGCTTTCAATATGCTGTGGCGGCATATTTGGTATGGGAGAGGTTATGAAAGAGAGGGTAGAACTTGCCTTTGCACTAAAGGAATTGGATGTGGACTCTATTCCGATTAATTTCCTAATGCCGATACCCGGAACACCTTTATCAACATCAGACATCATAAACCCGCTTGAGGCACTAAAAACTATTGCAATCTTTCGCTATATCAATCCAAAAAAAGAGATAAGGGTCTGCGGCGGCAGGGAACCTGTTCTGCGCGACCTTCAGTCAATGCTATTTACTTCAGGCGCTGACGGCATCCTTATTGGAAACTATCTGACAACACTCGGCAGAAATTCAAGAAGGGACTTAGAGATGATAAGGGATTTGGGGCTGACTGTTCTACCGGCATAGTATAGTGTCTCATAAATAGCTTTACGCTTTTTGTCATTCCTGTATGTCTCTGACAGGAATCCAGTAGGGGCGAACGGCCGTTCGCCCCTACCTAATGATTCTGGATTCCCGCTCAAAAACACTGCTGGAATGACATACCGTAAATGTAAAAAACTGTTACGGACAGGACAATAGGATTATGGCAATATATAGCATCAGGATGAGGGCATCTAAAAATAACGAGCACATCTCAGGCGCAGAGAGGATTGCCTCTTCAATGGATATACAGAAGACTGTATCAGCATTGATTAACAGGGCGCTCTTACACGAGATAGGAAAGCCTGATGAGATAAACATTTCTGTTGAAAGACTCAAACAAAAGAAGATTAAGAAACTAAAGGCTCTAAATATTACCACTATATTGGTGGATGATTACAAACAAGGCAGGCAGTGCGCCTCTCAGCTTCTTGAGTTGATAGGTGTAGATAAGAGGGCAATAAAAAAGGCAATGGATTATATGGCAAATGGCGCTTCGCCTGATAAGAAAAATATGCGCGGTGCAATGATTATTGATTATAAAACAGGAAAAAGAATAGAGCCTGACAGATACAGGGGCATCAGGGCGTCAAGGATGGATATTGCAAAACAGGCAGAGGCAAGACTAATTTCAACATTAAAAAAGATGAGGATTAATAATCCATATATCAGAGAGGCGATTGTCTTAGCAACAAAGGTTGCAAATGCGCCAGAAACAATAGCAGAGCTCTGCTGGTCTGATGAGCCGTCATATCAGGCAGGATATGTTGCTTCAAAGAGGTTCGGGTATGTGCGATTCCCTTATCTTAAAGAAAAAGGCTCTCCATTTGGAGGCAGGGCATTTTTTATAGATTCAAAAAAACTTGATTTAGAAATGTATATAAACTTCCTTGAACAGCAGGCTGTTCTGATAACAAGGATTGGAAGGTGCAAGCCTCCAGTTAATTGGAACACCTTTCTAAATGAAGCTGTCATTCCTGCCCCATAAGCCACGTAAACCGGGTCTGCCTCACCACCAGCCGTTCTTGGCCGTGTTCGTGGAAACCGATACGCTCTGGGCACCCTCAACACCCGTAAGAGTGAGTGCGCTCACTGAATAATTGTGAGTGCCGTTGATGCCGACATCGACATAGAAGGTGCCGCCGCGCGGCGAGATCGGAAGCTTCACACCGTCACGATAGACCACATATTCGTAAACATCCGCTTCGCTATTAGCATTCCATGTAATCATGTAGGAGTCGAGGAAATGCGTGATCTGCACGCTGGTCGGCGCCGCCGGTGATATCGTGGCGGGCGGCGACAAGACGGTGTTGCCGCTGACAATCAGCGGATTGACCGCGTTGTGACAAAGCGAGGTTTCGTTGAATCCACCATGGGTGATGTAGCTGTTATTCGTGGCGGTGATAGAATCAGCGTAGTCGAAGCAGAAGACATAAGGCGTATCGGTAGGCACGGTGCCGCGCCGCGCAATAATGGTGTTGTTGCGCACCACGATGTTCTTCATGCCGGGATCGGCGCCGTCGCTGCCGATATACATGCCATAGATATCGCCTTGGATGTTGCTTGCGACCAATACCGTGTTGTATTCGATCAGATTGTCGCCGCTGGCATAACGGTCGCGGATACCATAGAGATTGTTTTCAACATAGGCCCCGTTCGTCGCGGTCGTCGAATACTGGACGTCGATACGATTGTTGTAGACATGATTATTGCTGGTTCCCTCGGTATTGTTCTGACCCCAGCCATCGAGATTAATGCCACGACCGTCGTCGCTTACGATCTGGTTGTCATGGATTGCGACATTGTGGCTCTTGCCGTCCAGAAGAATGCCGTAGGGGGCCTTGCTGCCCATGCGGCGAACCTGCTGGATACGGTTGTTATAGACGGCCGAAGGATTGGCCTGGCTGGTGCCTACGGAGCAGGCCTGGATGCCGCGATGCCCGGCCACCAGGACATTGTCATGGATCTGGATGCCGCCGGTGTTGGTCGCACACACGGTGATGGGATCGCCGCCATAGCCGTCCATGGCGGTCGTGTCGCCGTGCAGCTCCACATAGGTGCGGTAAATCTGCGAGTTGTTGAAGCCGTAGCCGTTGTCAGCCTGGATGCCGTTCGTCTGGAAACCCGTTACACGAATCACCATGTCGCTGATTGTGTGCCCGCTTGCCCAGGATGCCCCGTAGATGTAAATCGCTGGTGAGTCAGCAGTGTTGCCGGCGCCCTGCAAGATCGTGCCATTTTTGACGGTCACACGGCTCACGCCAACTGCCACGTACACACCGTACACCCGGCTGCCGCTGCTACTGGCATTGTAAGTGATCGTCTTGCCGTTTAGATCAAGTGTCACGTCGTTGGCTGATATAGAAACTGCTGTACCCGCAGTGGTCAGATCATCCGGAAGCGTGTAGTATTGTCCACTGGTAGTAAGCAAGAGCGTGGCCGTCACCCCGCTGCCCGTGCCGCCGCCCGTATCACCGCCTGAACCGCCGCTGGAGTTGTTAGAGAAGTTAGAACTGTCGCCGCCTCCTCCGCTGCCACAGGCAGCAATCTGTGCTAATAATACCGCAACTACGAAAAAGCTGAGGCCTTTGATCAAGGCGAAAAACGCGCGTCGCATCTTCAATCCAACAATAATTCTTCTTATTAAGGCTATCCCTGCCAATGTAATAATCAGCATTACTGCAAATGCCAGCCCTTCGCCTTTAGCCTTTGGCCCTTTGCCATTAATATCCTTTACAAACCCACACCCGCCACCGCCGCCTGACCCTCCTCCTGAATCGCCGCCACTGCTTGATGATGGTGGTGGGGTATTGCCGCCGCCTGAACCACCACCATCTATGCCTCCAGTAGGGCCAATAATCTCACTTCCAGTAATATAGGCGCCTTGATTCACATGGTCACCCGTGCTCACGCCGCCGACGCGGCCGGCACCGATCGCTGGCGAATTCGCCTTCAAGTGAAAATCACCGGTGGCAGCACCCACGAAAGCGGCATCACCAACATTGGAATGCGGGTCGTGGACCGTCGCATTCTGCCAAGCATGGAGAGTGCTGATGACCCGATTTGTTAGATAGACTCCAATATAGAATTTCGGTTCGGTAACGAACAAGTTGTAGTCCATGAGGACAATTGAATTCGGCGGATCATTGTACGTAAATAGATCTCCTCTTAACGATGAGCCAGTCCTGTGGAAAATG
The DNA here is from genome assembly GCA_919902475.1 of Nitrospiria bacterium. GTDB lineage: Bacteria > Nitrospirota > CAKKRA01 > 9FT-COMBO-42-15 > 9FT-COMBO-42-15 > 9FT-COMBO-42-15. The sequence continues at coordinate 1,374 of CAKKRA010000263.1, read as the reverse complement.
TTGTTATAGATGTTAAACGTCCCAGTGGATGCAGGGAACACGCCGGTATCGGTGTAGTTCGCAATGACATTGTTTGTGATTGTGATGTTGTCCGTGAGCGTCCCATCTGCAGGCAAAATTCCAATTCCCTGCACAACTTGATTAATAACATTCTCCGACATCTGATCGCCAACAATTGAATTGCCACTTCCGCCGCTTTGCAAATATATCCCCAATTTTACATTATGCAGATAGTTTCGGCGGAAGGTATTGTTGTCCCCCTGCTCCTTGTCGAAGATACCTGAAACCGTATTATAAATTTCATTGTTCTCGATCAATGCTGTATCGTTATGATACATTTTGATGCCTGCTGCATTCTCAGAATGAGCGGGATTGTCTACATTGTAGATAATATTGTTTCTCACGATCGTGCCGGAAGTATATTCGAGTCGAATACCATCGGTATTGTCTCCCGGTACACCCGCCTGCCAGACCCCATGGACAATGTTGTTCTGAAGCACAACTCCTATTACCTTTGCTCCAGAAATTCCAAATACTGCAATCCCCTTAGCCTCTGCGCTTGGTATAACAAAACCATCAATCACAATATAGTTTTGTAAACGGACACCAATCGCCGGTGTGCTGGGTGTGTTCTTCGTGTCAAGAATAACGGATTGACGCGGCTCAGCGCGGAATGTGATTGGATTTCCTTGGGCACCCGAGGATGATGGGCGCAGTGCAGGCTGTGACCATGTGCCGCCGACGCTCGCATCATAGGTTCCCGCCATCACATGAACCGTATCTCCCGGCTGCAATGGCGCTGCCATAGCCTTGTACATAGTCTTCCAGGGTGACGCGGCAGCACCCGGGTTTGTATCGGAGGCGCTGGTGTTGTTGCCGTCGACATAGTAGTCGGCGGCGATGGCAGTCCCCAGCGGTTGCAGCAACACGCAAAACGCGACTGCGGGAACGACCCTCTTGCACAACGAACTCGCTCTGCTCTTGGAGATGTGGGTGGCTGCAAACGTACGCTTCTGCGTGGGGAAAATATCCATAGACCCTCCGAATTCCTTACACATGACTGTTATGTTCCTGAGAAATACTGATATGTATTTGTACAATATAAACTCTTTAAGGCTGAATATCCTTCGGGCTAAAGCTACAACTCCCAATATAATAATCAGCATTGCTATTAGCCCGATGTCTGCTGCTTTGCCACTCTGACTCTTTGACCCTCTGTCGCTACTGATGTCCTTCACAAACCCGCACCCGCTGCCGCCAGAGGCAGAGGCATCACCGCCAGAATTGTTAGGAGGCGGATTACCACCTGAGGGTGGAGGTGTGTTGCCGCCAATCGGCCCTGTGTTGCTGATGGTTATGTCATCATAATCAACA
>CAKKRA010000262.1 GCA_919902475.1 Nitrospiria bacterium | reverse complement strand
ATCCTTTACCTTTATATCATGGTTTTCCTTTTCAAACCTCTCAAGCAACTGCCTGAAAAGCTCAGGGTCCCCAGCGATCTTTCCATGCTTGAAGACAAGAACCACCTCATTTTTACCCTTGTCTTTCTGAACACAGCCAGCTGAATAAAAAAATAAAAAAATGGCCAGTATTATTGCTGTTGTTTTAGCAGCCATTGCAGTATATCCTTTACCTCTCCCTGATTTTTTAGGTAATATTCCGCCTCAGCATTTCCTCCAATGCAGATATTTATTCCTTTTCCTCTTAATATCTTAAAGACGTCCTCATCAAAGGGTCTATATTTGACAGGTGCTCTGAAAGCGCCCTCTCTTCAAGGCTCTCGCCTGCCCAGTGCGCAAAGTCATTGGTGTATTCAAATACCTGCCTTTTAATAAAATAGTGATAGGTGTGATGGATAATGGATTTATCACTGATTTGGGATATAGTATCCCTGAGTTCGCGAAGATTACCTGCCTTCTTACCTGTTGATTTAAGAATATTTGTGCATTGTTTAAATTCAAAGGCCTTTACTGCTTTTGACAACTCCTCTCCTCCCTTTTTTCTCTGAGATAAAGAGTCCAAATCTTAGAGCATGTCATGGTCTAATCCTTATATGAGGACACCTTGTACATCTCTATGGGCAGGTCCCTGCCGCAATGCTTGCAAACTATTGCGTCTTCCTTAATAATCTCTGCACAATATGGGCACCTCTTGGTATATCCTTTAGATACCAGAGGCGGAAGCACTGCAATAACAACAATAAGCAGAGGGAAAAGGGCGCATAGTATAAACCACAACACAGGGCTGCGCCCTTTTCTTGCAGCTATAATGCTTCCTACAATGCCTGCAATAATAAGCAGAATAACGTATCTAAACAATGGGATTCTCTACTTTCTTCTGATTATTTGTTTTTCTTTTGTATATCTCCAACACCTATAAATGGCACTGCTCCGCCGCCTGTAACCTGCGGGAGTATCCCGTTCCATTTATCTATAGCCTTGAGATTG
>CAKKRA010000261.1 GCA_919902475.1 Nitrospiria bacterium | reverse complement strand
TGACAGGATCGGCTGTTAGGGGCTAAGGTCTTGCCAAGCTTGGAAAAAAATATTCTACAGGAGATCGTTTTTAAATTTGACTATGCGCATCCTTCTAACAGAAGACGAAAGGAATCTCGCAAGAATAATCAAAAGGGGCCTGAAAGAGGCAGGCTATATTGTGGAAGTGGCACATGATGGCGAGGAGGGATTGTATATTGCTGAAAACATCCCCACTGATATTATTGTGCTGGACATTATGCTTCCCAAGGTAGACGGTCTGACAATATTAAGCAGGATACGAAAGAAAGGGATCAAAATCCCTGTGCTTCTTCTTACAGCCATGGATGCCACATCTGACAAGATTAACGGCCTTGATGCCGGTGCAGACGATTACCTGACAAAACCATTTGAATTCGGCGAACTCCTTGCGAGGATAAGGGCGCTCCTCCGCCGTAAAAGCGAGAACAAAGAGGCATTGATACGAATAGCCGAGCTTAAAATAAACACATCAAGCCATGAGGTAAGAAGGGCGGGCAAAGCAATATCATTATCTTCAAAGGAATATGCAATATTAGAATATCTTGCCTACAATAAAAATAGCGTCATATCAAGGGCACAACTTATAGACCATGTCTATAATGAGAACTTTGACTGCGACTCTAACATAATAGATGTATATATTAATTTCCTTCGCAATAAGATAGACAAGGGGTTTAAAAACAATCTGATTCATACTGTCAGGGGCACAGGATATATGCTGAAAGAGTGCAATGGATAGGCACTCTTTTTTTACCTCCATAAAATCCCGTCTCATCTTCTTGTATCTTATAATTTTTCTAATCTCCTACATAGGTCTAAGCATCTTTTTATACAATAAACTAAGAGACACTGTAATTAGTTCAGTGGATAATCATCTCTACACTGAGGTCCAGCTCCTTGCGAACCTTCTGAATGTAAAAGAGGGCAATGAATATCTGAAGTTTGATCTTAGGAAATTAGGTAAGGCTGAAGTGGGTAAATATGCTGTCTCGCTTTCAGGCCACTACTATCAGATTGTTTCACCTGAGGGCATAATCATCGCCCGATCCCCCTCCCTTTTAATTACTGATGTATCTCTGCCTGTCATGCCTGAATCATTAAACCCTTCATACACAATTATAGAAGGCCCGGATGGAAGCCCTCTCCGGCTGATAACACAGTCATTCAGATTGAAAACTGGCACTATAATAATTCAGGCAGGTGGTACCTCGAGAAAATCGTATAGATTCCTTAGCACATTCAGAAATACCATGCTGATCGCCTTTCCAGTAGTGTTTGTCTTTTCCTGGATAGGCATAACGATTATCACAGGCTGGTCATTTAATAACTTAGATATATTTTTGCGTAAGATCGGCGAGGTCACTGAAAAAAACCTGAATGAGAGGATAGAAGAAGGCATGATAGACAAAGAATTTCGGCCCCTTGCCTCAAATTTTAATATCATGATGGACAGGATAGGGGATGCATTCTCCCAGCGAATAAAATTCCTATCCAACACATCCCATGAATTAAAAACCCCGATAACCATCATTAAAAGCTACTGTGATATAACGCTCCGCAGGCAAAGGACCCCTTCAATGTATAAGGATACCCTTTACAGGATAGCTGAAACAGTAGACAAGATGAACGATACTATTAGTAAGATACTTAGAATATCAAGGTCAGAGGCAGGTCTTTTTTTATTAAGACCATTAAATATTGACCTCAGGAAGATAATCACCCGTGTAATAAAACTCTATAAACCCTATGCATCAACTCTCGGGATAATGATAACTGTGAAGGGCGGGCCATTAAAAATACTTGGAGACAAGGAGAAGCTCACAGAGACATTTACAAATCTTATTGACAATGCAATCAAATACAATAAACTTGGCGGGACAATAGATATTGATATAGCTGCCAAAAATGGAGAGGCTATTGTTACAATGACTAACACGGGGACAGCCATACCTCATACTGAGAAAGAAAAGATATTTGAAAGATTCTATCGGATAGAAACAGCCGCCAGCTCTGTTCATGGCAGCGGCCTCGGCTTGTCAATCGCAAAGTCCATTATAGAGGCGCATGGCGGAAGGATTGAGGTAAAAAACACATCTGAAAAAGAAAACAGCTTCATTGTATATCTGAAAAACGAGCTTCCCAAAATGGCCAAAAATGAGAGAATAGGAGAAAAAAAGACATCCTAACATAAAAGATAGAATGCCCGAGTTGGGGAGTAAGGCGCGAAAGAGACTAATTATGGAACCCTGTTATCACATAGGTTGCACTACGGCCATGGGGTTTATTCGGAACAATGTTTAAATAGAGCTTCTTGCCTGATTTGTCAAAGAATATGCCGGACGGCTCGCCTTCGCAAGTCTCAATGCTTAAGAATCTGTAAAGGCCGTCGCTCATACCGTCGCCATCCTTGTCAGGAAGAGCAACCCAGACATCATCTGTGCGATTGGTTGTCCTGATAAATGAATCCGAAGGGTCTTCTGTAATATAAAGATTCCCTTTTTTATCAAATGCAAGGTTGTCAGGCATGGTAAATTCAAGCTTGCCTTCATGATACCCGCCGTTTGCAAAGACTTGGATAACAGGCTTAGCCTTGTTGTCATCAAGCCTCATGATCCTTCCATAAATTTTATCATCAGCATTACCTGTAACAGCTATATATATAAGATTATCTGGCCCAAGCTCCATATCCTCCGGCCTGTAATAGCCTGCTGCGCCTTTTGTCTTTGCCTCTGCGCTTGCATTATTCGGATCAGTAATCAATATCCATTCACCAACACCTGTATCTCCTGACTTGACCTTTAAGGCATAAAGCCTCCCTTTGCTTAAATCGCTGTATTTATCCGGAACAAATTTATATATGGCCCCGGTTTTGTCTTCATCAGCAAGGTAAACAGTTCCGTTTTTCATAACCACAATGCCTTCATGCGCAAAGGCTCCGAGTACATTGCGACGAACCTTCTTATCAACAGCATATGGGTCTAATATCTCCCATACACTGCCATCCGAACGTTCTTCGCCAACAAGCAAAGTTCCCCATGGAGTTGCTTTAAGACCGTCTGCAGCAATAAGCCCTGTTGCAACTACGTCATTTTTACCAGTATGAAGATCAAAACGCGTAACAGAAGGGATTGTCATTGCAAGGATTGGATTAAATATCTCATGTGTCTGGAAAAGGTATCTCTCTGAAGGGTCAAGCACATTCATGTCTGCCTGTGTTGCAAAATGTGATTGCGCAGGATTTGAAGTATCAATAACTGCCTCTGCCATAAAACCCTCTGGCAGCTTCAAATGTGATAAAGGCTGATTGCAGCGGTTTGATCCTGAAACAGGCTTAAAACCAAGATTATTAATATGGCTCTTGCTGATACCTTCCTCTCCTGTAACTGTATACGGAGAGAAACTGACATAAAACGAAAAAATAAACATTACTAACAAGAACTTCAATATTTTCATTAAATAGCCTTTTTATGATTATTATTATGTATGTTTCTGAAAATTATATCACATATGATAGAAATTAATAAGTTTAAAAAAAAGGCATCCCACCATAAAAGATGGGATGCCTGAGCGGGAAGAACTAATAAGGAAGGAGGAAAAAACTAATTATGGAACCCTGTTATGACATATGTTGCATTGCGCTCAAAAGGCTCGCCTGAAAGGATATTCAGATAGAGCTTCTTTCCTGTTGAGTCAAACAGGATGCCTGATGGCTCTGCGCCGCAGGATTCAATGCTGAGAAATCTATAGAGTCCGTCGCTCATGCCATCGCCATCATTATCCGGAAGGGCAACCCATACATCATTTGCACGGTTTGTTGCTGTAACAAAGGAACCTGATGGATCCTCTGCGATGTAAAGATTCCCTTGTTTATCAAATACAAGATTGTCCGGCATGGTAAATTCGTATTTGCCCTCATTATAATAGCCGTTTGCAAAGAGCTGAATAACTGGCTTTGAGCCGTTATCATTAAGCCTCATTATCCTGCCGTAGTTCATATCACCTGCACTGCCGGTAACAGCTATATATATAAGATTATCAGGCCCAAGCTCCATATCCTCTGGCCTGTAATAGCCTGTTGCGCCTTTTGACTTTGCC
>CAKKRA010000260.1 GCA_919902475.1 Nitrospiria bacterium | reverse complement strand
ATAAGGATACATATTTGTAAAAACCACCTGCAGCCATCTGCTCATCATTGGCATCGTTATCATTATAAGGTTTTTAGAAGCAGATGGCGCAGAATTTAAGCTTAGATATTTTATCATAATAAGCATGATAACACCAACTACTCCAAGCGCGCCGACCCTGTGGTCGCGCATTATATGCAAGATATCCTCCTTTGTCTTTCCTCCTGCAAGGCCGTCAATTGTATCAACAAAACCGTCAATGTGTAAACCGCGTGTTAGTATAATCAACTCTGCGATAAGCACTGCATCAACAATTGAAGCTGGCAAAATCTTTAAAAGGCCGATATTTGAAACAGACAGGATAATACCTAATATTAATCCTACCAAAGGGAAATATGCCATTGACGCTGCCAATTCTTCTGGCCTTACATCCCTATTTCTGGTAAGTGGGATTATTGTAAGAAACTCCCATGCTAATATAAATCCTCTCATTTATTGCACCGAAGTAGAAACACCTGCATCACCAAAGGTTGCCATCTCTGTTAATATCTTTACACCGCACTCTATTAATCCAATCCCGAGCGCAGAGCCTGTCCCCTCGCCAAGCCTGAGATTCAAATCAACAAACGGCCTCTGACCTATAATATCCAGCATAGCCTGATGCCCTGCCTCTACTGACTTATGCGCCATAAAGATGTAGTCCTTTATCTTTGGCTCAAGCTGTGTTGCAATTAAGGCGCCAGCAGTGGAAATAAAACCGTCAATTACAACAGGTATCCTGTTCGCAGCGCCTCCAATAATAAGGCCTGCGATGCCAGCAATTTCGTAGCCGCCAAGTTTTGCTAAAACATCTATTGGATTGCTTTTATCTGGCTTATTAATTTCAATTGCCTTTTTTATTACTGCAACCTTATTATTAAATAAACTGTCATTTATGCCTGTGCCTCTTCCTGTAATTGCCTCAACAGACTTTCCGCTGATAGCTGCAACTATAGCTGATGACGGCGTTGTATTTGCAATACCCATATCACCCGTGCCAAATATATCATAGCCATTTTTGGCATATTCATTGGCAAGCTCAATCCCGACCTCTAATGCCTCTACAGCCTCGTCTTTGCTCATTGCAGGGCCTTTGGCAATATTCTTTGTCCCTTTGTTAACCTTCTTCTTTATAAGGCCAGCAGCATCTGTAAACTCGTAATCTACACCTATATCAACTACAACAACATCTGCTCCTACATGCCTTGCAATTACATTTATCCCTGCGCCGCCGCGAAGAAAATTAAAAACCATCTGCGGTGTAACCTCCTTTGGAAATGCAGAGACACCCTCATCTGCAACACCATGGTCGCCTGCAAAGGTAAATATTGCCTTGTTTTTTAATTTTGGTTCAAGGGTGTTTTTAATTAAGCAGTATCTCATGGCAAACTCCTCAAGCCTGCCAAGGCTCCCCTGCGGCTTTGTTAAATTATCAAGCCTTGCCTGAATCTTTTGTGTTAATGAATTGTCAATAGGTTTAATCTTTGATAATGCTTCCTGCAATAAAGACATAATAAGAAACCTCCTCAATTTTGAATTTTAATTTTCGCATTTTTATTTAATCTTCAATGGTATCCCTGACACCATAAAATATACCTCACCTGCTGCATCAGCTATCTTCTGGTTTGCAAAGCCGGCAATATCCCTGAACTGTCTTGCCAATGGATTATCAGGAACTATGCCAAGACCAACTTCATTGGAAACAATAATAATGCTTGCTTTTGCCTTTTTACATGCTGAGATAAGGTCTGTAATTTTTTGCAATGTTCTTCCGCCCCTTGCCCCTTGCCCCTTGCTCCTTGCTTCTATATGCATCAGGTTAGAGACCCACAATGTCAGACAATCCAGCAATATCACACCATATTTTTTATTTTTTTTGATGATATCAGCAATTTTTATTGGCTCTTCAATAGCATCCCAGTTATTGGCCCGCTCTTTCTTGTGCTTTTTAATCCTCTCTTCCATCTCCATATCTAATGCCTCTGCAGTGGCAATATATAATCTTTTACCTTTGATTGACTCAGCAAGTTTTAAAGCAAAACTGCTCTTCCCGCTCCTCGCGCCACCGAGTATGAAAATGAGTTCGGAGTTCGGTGTCTGGGGTTCGGAGTTTTCTTTGTTTGCCTTTCGCCTTTCGCCTTTAGCCTTTTGCCTCTTAATACTCAATCCCCTTCCTCGCCTTTATCCCTTTTTTAAACGGATGTTTTATCGCCTTCATTTCTGTAACATAATCTGCAATTTCTATTAACTCTTTTGATGCGCCCCTGCCTGTTAAAACTATCTCAACACCCTCTGGTCTTTTTCTGATAATATCTGTTAACTCATTAACATCAGCCCATCCCTGAAAAATAAGGTTGTTTATCTCATCAAGGACAACCAAATCGTATTTACCTGATTTAATCTTTTCATCTATCAGCCTTAATGCCTCCTTAGCCGCATTTATGAGTCCCTCTTTTGTGTCCCCTTTTTTAAAAAATATTGGATGCCTCTGGTCAAATCTTATCACCTCAATATTTTCCTGAAGCCCTTTAAAAATCTTTAACTCACCTGATTCTTCGCCGCCCTTTAAAAACTGAACAAATAACACCTTCATACCATTGCCTGCTGCTCTCACAGCAAGGCCGATAGCAGCAGTAGTCTTGCCTTTGCCTTCGCCTGTGTAGATATGGATTAAACCTGATTTATTTTTTGTCATTAAATATTTTCCTTTAATCAATACCCCTCACCCTAACCCTCTCCCGCAAGCGGAGAGGGAAATAAGGTGAGTTTCTCCAGCAAAGGAAGAGGGAAGTATGACCTCCTTCCTCGCTGGTTTTTTTATTTCCCCTCCCTTGACGGGAGGGGATTAAGGGGAGGTAGACTTTTCAAAACAAAAAGCCCCCAGTCTTCCAAAAGAAGATTGGGGGCTATATTTTTCAAAAAAATATTGCTCCCCTCCCCCTCGGAAGGTGATTATTAAATAGGTCTCCTGACTCCGGGTCATTCTAATCCCTGCGCCTTCCCGATCATATTGACCAGTGGCATTACACAGGTTTCGTCGCCGTTACAGTTGCGGGGCAGTGATGGAATCGCCAAATGGCTCACCATCTTCCCTATAGTGTATTAAATTTTGAATTCCGCCTCAAAAAACTATTGGCTATTTGCCATCAATAAAATTCTGCCTTGCAAAATTTTATTGGAGCGGGCGACGGGATTCGAACCCGCGACACCAAGCTTGGGAAGCTTGTACTCTACCAACTGAGCTACGCCCGCACAGAAATGTTTTGCCTAATGGCAAAACATTCACTTATAATTAATAACTATTAACTTATAACCAACTTAAGAAATTCAGCACAACAAGCCTTTGGTATTTCATTATATACAGCAGCACAAAAACTTGTCAACCACTAAATTTCAAGCTGTCTTTGAGGCCTTTAATGGAAACCTTACTGTAAAGATAGAGCCCTCTCCGACTTTACTTGACACCTCTACTTCTCCGTTATGAGAATTAACAATATATTTTACAATAAAAAGGCCCAGTCCTGTCCCTTCAATCCTTCCACTGCCTTTTGCACGTTTATATTTATTAAAAAGTCCTGGAAGGTCTTCCTGAGAGATGCCTATGCCAGTATCACTGATGGAAATTTCTGCATACCTTTTATGCCTTGCTTTTCCGCTATCTGTTATTTTACCTTTTACCTTAATCTCACCGCTGTCAGGCGTATATTTGATGGCATTACTTAATAGATTAATAAATACCCTGTCAAGATAAATCTCGTCACCCATTACCTCTGGGAATGACTTCGGAATATCTGTTTTTATATCAATCATCTTCTTTGCTGCCTGCAGCCGCATCAGTTTAATAATATTATTCAATACTACATCTACCTTTACAGGCTTCATTTCAAGTTCCAATCTGCCTGCCTCAATCAACGCAGAGGTAAGGCAGTTATCAACCAGCGATGATATTTTCCTGCCGCTTGAATATATGCTTCGCAGAGGTTCAATAATCTTCTCATCAACAGAACCGAATTTCCCTTCCATCACCATTGTTGATAGTCCAAGCAGAATTGACAGAGGAGATTTTATATCATGGGTAAGCATATACATAAAATCAAGCTTCATCTGGTCCAACTCTTTCTTTGCAGTAACATCCCTGCTGATGCCAACCGTGCCTATCAATTTACCAGAATTATCCTTTAGATGTGAAAGTGTAAGGCTCACATTGAGTATCTTACCGCTTTTAGTCATAAACCTTGTCTCATAATTATTGATCTTTCCTTTTTTGTTTACAATATCCAGTATATACTTCCTCTCATTCTTGTCTAAGTAGAATTCATCTGCCGGCTTTCCTATAACCTCTTCCCTCTTATACTCTAATATCTCCTCTGCAGCCTTATTAAACTCAACAACACTTCCATTCAAATCAGTAGTAATAACAATATCTGCGGAATGTTCCAGTATATTCTTAAGATAATTCTTTGTTTCCTCCAGCTCCCCTCTCTGAAATTCAAGCTCATTGGTTCTGTTTTCAAGCTCCACCGCCATCCTGTTTATAGAATTAGCAAGGTCTCCTATCTCATCCTTTGTCTTTATC
>CAKKRA010000259.1 GCA_919902475.1 Nitrospiria bacterium | reverse complement strand
CTCCTTGCAGGCGCGGATAATCCTTAATGCAATCTCTCCCCTGTTTGCTATTAAAACCTTCTTAAACATCAATTAGCCTCTATGAATCTATTCCTTCTGACCTTTATCATAAACAAATTTTTCTGAACCTCGCCGTCCTGATCAAAAGAGGTTCGGCCTGTTACGCCTTCAAAGTCTTTAATCTTATATAGCGCATCATTAACATCCCTGCTGTTTAAAACACCTTCCTTAAATATTTTAATCAGGAGCTTTGCTGTATCATATGCCTGTGCAGAAAGGAATGTGGGCTCTGCCTCGTATTTAAAGCGGTATCTCTTTACAAAGTCCTTTACAATCGGCCTTGGGCTGTCAATAAAAAACGAATCCACAAATATTGCCCCGTCCACATACCTCTCGCCAAGCTGGACAAGATCCTTTGAATTCCAGCCGTTGGTCCCAAGGAGCGCAACGCCCTTTATATCAAATAAGACAAGCTGGGGGGCAATCAGGATAACCTTATTGTAATCAGCAGGTATAAATACAGCATCAAATCCAGGCTTATAAACTGTTATCTCCTTGCCCTCTTCCTTCTGGCTCATAGCAGTCTCAAAGATTCCATACTTTTTTAAATCTGCTGCCTTTATCCTCTCCATCTGACCGCCAAAATCTACATCCTCAAGCCCAAAAGTCTCTACATGTATTATCTCACCGCTTAACCTTTCAACCTCTTTTATAAAAAAGTCCTTCAGCTCTGTGCCGTATGCCTCATCAGGATGGATAACAACAAACCTCTTTAGGTTCAATTTATTTATTGCATATTCAACTACTGCCTTTGCCTGAAGCTCGTTTGTCAGGGCATTCCTAAATAGGAATTTGCTCATCTTTGGAAGGCCTGCAGCATAGGCAGAGGGGGTAATAACAGGCATCTCCAGCATATCAAGGCCCTTTGCAGAAGCCTCCACCTCTTTATTGGATACAGGGCCGATAACAGCCAATGCCTTATCAACATTTGCCAGCTCCTCAATTGCCTTTACAGCCTTTTCAGGCGCGCCCTCTGAATCCTTTATTATTAACATTACAGGCTCCTCGCCTTTTTTCTCATTATGCTCAGAGATTGCAAGGTTGATGCCGTTTTGAATATCCTTGCCGAATGTTGACAGCCTGCCTGTTAATGGAAGGATTGCGCCTATCTTTAAGCGTCCGATCTTTGGTCTTTCCTTAATCTCTTTTAACAGCCTGTTTGCCTCTGGCGCAAATTCATGCTTTGGAAAGGAGGCAATAAAATCCTTTGCAGATGCCTCTGCATTAACATAATCACCTGACTTAATATAGGCCTTGATGAGTTTTATCAGGGCGTAATCAGCAGGAAACGCCCCTTGATATGTTTTTGTTGTCTCCATTAGCAGTCTGCTGTCAAAAAATTCCTCAATTATCCCTTTTATCCTGTCCCTCAGCCTGTTCTTTTCTGATTCATCTGCTATCTCATTTAGCGCCGATGTTAATGACTTTACTGATAAAAGGTAGTCTTTTTTTATAATATAGATTTCTGACAGGTATTTATTTATTGAGGCCTTTCTGTCCGAAGGATGAGGGATTTTTGCCTCTTCAGATAAAAGCAAAAATGCATCATCTGTCTTTTTTAACTCAAAACTGCATACGCCGAGTTTATACCTTGCCTCATTAAAAAGGTCTGTTCTCGGCAGCATCTCCACTATCTTTTTATAATAAACAGCAGCATTCTCATATTCCCTTTTTGAAAGATATACATCGCCTATCTTTAAATATGCATCATCAATAAGCCTGCTGTTCGGATATTTAGATACAAAGTTCTTAAAGGCAATTATGGCAAGCTCATTATCTCCTTTTGAATAATATTGCTCGCCTAAGCCAAAGGCAGACCTTGCCCCCTCATCTTCCTGCCGCAGCTCTAAGGCAATATCCTTCTTAGGCGGCGGCGAGGCGCAGGAAGACTGAATAATAAGGAAAACCAATGTTATAATAATAAAAATTGTATTCTTAAAAACTGAAATCAAATTGATACCCCCAATTCCCCTCACCCTATTCCCTTCACTTAAAGGGAGAGGATTATGACGAGAATTGCGTAAATATAGAATACTCTGCTGTTTTTGTCAAGAATGAATGGGTAAAAGCATATTTTAATTTACAATTTGCGATTTTCAATCTACAATTATTAATATGATTAGAACATTGGAGCAGAATCTCCCTAAATTCCTGAACTATATCTCTGTTGAAAAGGGCCTTTCAAGGAACACTGTAGAGTCCTATGAAAGGGACATCAAAAAATTTAATTCATATTCTAAAGACAAAGATTTATCTGATATAACCAAAAAGGAGATAATACAATTTTTATCTCATCTTAACAGCAATGGGCTTTCACCTACCACTATTTCAAGAAATATTGTTGCTTTAAGGTCTTTTTATAGGTTCTTAGTCTCAGAAAAGGAGATTGCCTCTGACCCCACAGAAAACCTTGAATCGCCAAAAAAATGGAACAGACTGCCAAAGACACTTACCTATGATGAAATTGACAGATTGATAAATCACAATAAGGGAAATGATTCATCAGGCATAAGGGATGATGCAATGATAGAGCTTTTATATGCCTGCGGGCTTCGCGTTTCAGAGCTTGTCTCACTGAAGATTAACAACATAAACCTTGATACAGGCTTTTTAATAACCATAGGAAAGGGAAAAAAGGAGAGGATAGTGCCGGTTGGAGAGATCGCCCTGAACAAAATAAGGAGATACCTGTTTTCAGGCAGGGCAGGTCTACTAAAGGATAAAAGGTCTGATTATCTTTTTGTTACATGGTCAGGGACGCTAATGACAAGGCAGGGATTCTGGAAGCTGATAAAAAAATATGCAAAAGAAGCAGGCATTAAAAAAACCTTCTCGCCGCACACATTACGCCACTCCTTTGCTACACATCTGCTTGACAACGGCGCGGATTTAAGGGCTGTTCAGATGATGCTCGGACATTCTGATATATCAACTACACAAATCTATACACATGTGTCAAGGGAGAGGTTAAAAAAGGTTCATAAAGAGTATCACCCAAGGAGATGAAACATGCTGATACCAAAGGTAGATGAGGAATTATGCATCGGATGCGGCAACTGCGAA